>JBGPNM010000077.1:0-2598 GCA_041487535.1 Candidatus Saccharimonadia bacterium | reverse complement strand
GTCCGTTCCTGCTCCAGCTCGCGCCAGAGGATGCGGTTGGTATTTAACAGCGAGTCAATAACTCTCTTGTTCGCCTCTCCTTCGTTAAACAGCTCCTCCACATGAGTTAGACCGAGCAGTCCGGCTTGGCCAGGTGCGACTTAGAAAAGCTCGTCAAATTATTATACGCGTTTGCCCCGAGCAGACAATTCTTATGGCTTTTATCCAGCCGGTCCATCAGGGTATTTACCTGATGTTGCAGCGTCTGGTGCTCGACAAAGGCAGTCTTGACTTTCTTGGCTTCTACAGCAGCCGACTGGGCACTCTTGACAACCTGTTGGTGCATAGCACCGTGGTGGGCGGCAACAGCCACTGGCGCGAGCGCGATAGCGGCTACGGTGCAGATTGCGAGGGGTATACGATGTCTCATAGTTTTTCCTTAGAAATTAAATTCTCCGTTAGATTCAGGTGCTGGCGGTTCAGCTACAGGCGTACCCGGATCAGCGGCTATTTCAGCCGGCACATCGACAGCGGCGACCGCTTGATCGGCGATAGCAGCGGCGGGTGCTGGTTGTTTATGCAACCTGGCAGCGACGGTCGGCAAAAGATCGTTCAACGCTTTGGCGGTCTTATACAGCCCTTGTGAGAAGCCGTAAATAGCCGGGCCGCTGACGCCCAGGACTACGGGCGGTAAGTTCTTATATTGCAGCACGTAAGAAGCCAAGGTGGCGGCGATTGACACTAGAATGACCATAAAGTGGATGAAGGTGTCATTGTCCATGCCAAACACTTTCTTAACGGCTTGGGCCAGCACTACGACGCCTATACCGGCCGCAGGCAATGAGAGCGCAAACGGCGTTACGTTAGTAATATCTATCGCACTCATCAATTACTCCTCTGCCGCTTGAAGCGGGCGAAGAAACCGCCAGCTTGCGGCTTGGCGTGTTCGGTCTTAGTTATCGTCTCGATCTCGGTATCGAGCTGGTTAATGTCGTCGTTAGTCTGGTAAGAGGTGTTATGCGCGTTCTGGCGGCGCAGCGAAGCAACCGGAAAGCCATACCAGGTGCCATTCTTGAAGCTGCTCTGTGCCAGGTAGTACCGGGAACCTCCGAAGATGAACTCGCCGATAATAGGAACGCGCGTATCTTGCTTCACCTCGCGCCGGTCGTTACCGGTGGCTAAGTCGT
The DNA here is from genome assembly GCA_041487535.1 of Candidatus Saccharimonadia bacterium. GTDB lineage: Bacteria > Patescibacteriota > Saccharimonadia > Saccharimonadales > UBA4665 > JANWHZ01. The sequence continues at coordinate 1,432 of JBGPNM010000077.1, read as the reverse complement.
AGACGAGCATGTCTTCCCTGACTTTGTAGTCGATGGGTGTTGGGTTTTCTTTGGAATCGCCTTTAACAATCGGCATGAACGTCTCTTGCCATGGCCGGGCGGTCTTCACTGCCGCAGGTGGTTCAAATGCCGGCTCATTGTGTAATGGTGTCGTAACAGTGCCAGGCGGAGTGACGATGTTATAGGTTATCCCGGCCTGCTGCGGAGCCGGGCTCAAATCAACTGTCTTGACTCCCACCATGATCGGCGTGCGCTGTGTCTGTTCGGCGATACCGAAGCTGTTGCTGTCCATGAAATAGACATCACCATTGGGCAGCGTCGCCTTACCGACCGCCTCGAATGGCGTGCCTTGCGGCAGGTCGCTGGCAGTATTGCCGCTCTCAAAGTTGATGGCGTGTGTGTCTTTATTAGTCACGAGCTGCATTGAAGTCTCGAAACGGGCATACGCAATCGACGGAGACGGCGTGGGGGCTGGCACGACTTCACTGACAGGCATACTGGTGTCTTCCCCTTCGCCATGGCCGGTGCCGGGGAATTGGGCGACGGTATCTGGGCCGGCGTAGATGGCTACTTTGCCGAAGTTTTTAGTCTGGATAAGGTAGATATGCGGCGCGGGGTTGCCTATGATGTCGTAGGTTAGGCCACCATATCGTTTGGGGCTCAGGACGTTCTTCAGCGCGTAGGGCAGCGTGTACGGGCCTTCCGGCTTGTATATATGCCAGGTCCATACTGAGGGCGGTAAGTAGAGCTTCGTGGGAGCTTGCGGGACTGGCTGTGGCGTAGATGTATGAGCTGCGGGAGCTGAGACCGGTGCATTGTGTACCCCGGCTGGTGTGGTCTGCGGCGTATGGTAGACGAACGTCGCCCAGGCGATCGGCTGGCCGTAGTACTTCTCGTATTCAGCCGGTGTCTTTACTTTGCCGTCCCAGGAGTCGATGATACTGTGATCTGCAATATGGTTGACCGCGCAGAAATGGGTGACTTCCTGGCCGAGGTGATTCTTGTAGCGGAACTCGACTTGGGCTAAATCGCTGTCTGGCCAGCCGCTATAACCAATTTGCTTTACTACTAATTGCGGGCAGCGCTTGGTGATGCTGCTCCAGGTTAAATCATCATTAGCTTTGTCGGTCAGATCGTAAGTATATATTTTGTGATCGGTATAAAACTTGTTGAGGGCGATTGGGTCGTCGTGGATGCCGACTTTTTCTTCCAGGTCGGCATCGGCTACGACAAAACATCCTGCCTCGTCTATCCCAAGATGGGACGTGCCTACGAACTGTTTGTATGAGAGCTGTGCGTACATATAGTTCCTTGGTTATTAGTGTAGCATGGGTCGCTACGGCGTAGTAATAATTACGTCCATAAATCCCGTCTGCGTCCGGGAAGCAACCGATATGTTCTGAGCTGATATACTCAGCGCCGTAGAACCAGT
>JBGPNM010000076.1:0-3116 GCA_041487535.1 Candidatus Saccharimonadia bacterium | reverse complement strand
TGTTGCGTAAATTAACCCTACACCTAGCCAAGATAATAAAAGACCGCCAATAACACCTATGTTTCGTTTTCTACGCCATTGCGCTATCATAGTTCACTTTATACCACACCAGTAGCTTGTTAGCTAATTTCTGGCTTAGAGTAATAATTGAATAGTGGATAATTTACCGACAATTACTTCCCGGGTCGCTATCTCTGAGTACCCGCATGTTTACATTGCAAATATTATTACAAAACATAACGCAAAAATAATTGGCATCTGCGGACCGAGCGGCAGCGGCAAAACTACGTTTGCCAAGAAGTTGGCAGAGACGCTGGGTAATGAGCGTTGCCTAGTCCTGAAGGTTGACCATTATTGGCGCTTCGACCGTTCCGAGATGGGAGCGCGCGGATTGACCGGATACGACTGGGAAACTCGCGACCGAAACCGATTTCTCAAAGATTTTGAAGCCCTCAAAAGCGGCTGCTCGATTGATAAGCCACTTTTCGACTATACGTACGAAAGACCAGCTAATCGTACCGAAGTAGTCGAGCCCAAAGAAATCATTATCCTAGAAGATACACTAGACTTTACAGAGCTTACCGACCTAAGTGTTTTCACCTATGCGCCGGATGAAATACTGATAAAGCGGCGGCTCGAGCGCGACAAGTACAAGAAAAGCTTCGAGAGCCATAGCGATCTTGAGGCCTATATTAGAATAAAAAGCATTCCGGCCTACAAAGCTAAACTCTTGCCAGTCGCCAGTAAGTCTGATTATATCGTCGACACGCACAGCAGCAATACGATTTACAAAGTTATTGCGTAAGGATAGCCACGCCGGCTTTAAGTTTTTCGGAGGACGCATTCGTTCGTCTCGCGAACTCACTCAAAAATTCTTCCTGATGCACTAAAGCCCTCTTGCAAAATAACCCCGCGGCCCAGCAAGCGCCATTTTTGCCCCAAACCGAGCTAAAGCTTTCGCTCCGTAACAAATGTTACGCATTGTCAGCTTTGATCAGTTTGGAACAAAGATCATCAAGTTCTGGTTCCACGGCTTATTCTGCAAGAGGGCTTAGGTACGTCTCATTATCCAGGCCATTCGGATCATCAACTACCCCGTTATAATCGATATGGAGGATCGGCGGCCGTTCGGCATCCGGAATAATGTTGCATCTAGTTCACGCATAATACCAGCGTACAGACTAATAAGCTGCGTCAACCTCAAGTTGCCTTTTGCACGTTACTTATATTCTAGCTGGCATCCCGGTAGAGGAAGAGGACCCAGGCGATAATCCAGCCGGCCACCAGATAGGCGCCGAACACAAGTCCGCCTTTGAGCGGAGAGAGGTCGTTTCCGGAAAGAAGCCCCGAAAGTCCTTGTATTGTTGGAGCAGATATGACCTGCTGCAGCGCGCTGAACGGCAAATACTTGGCGTTTTGCTTCAGCAACAAACTTAGCAGCCCCTCTACGGTGTTAGGCGCGATCAGCAAAACCGCCAAAGCCGCGATCTGGTTACGCAGCAGCGCTGCCAGCAGTAATGCCGCCATCGCCCAACCCTCGCAGAAAAAGAGCATTTTTCCAAAGTACACCAGCAGCGATATATCCTGGTGCGGCAGGCTCTGCCCAGCCAGATGCAGTCCAATAACCATGCACCCCAGGCCCAGCAAGCCGCCGATTATTACCAGGCCCAGCACGTAGACAGCCATGGTTATAATCTTGGCGGCCAGCACTTTGCTGCGCCGGTTGGCGGCCGTCAGGGTATACGTAATGGTGTTGTAGCGGTATTCGTGCGTCAACAGAAGCAGCGCCACGATCGAACCGAATATCGACAGAATGGTGCTGTGTTGCGTGATCGAGCCCGCCAGGAACAAGCTGGCGCCGATGCCCGCAACGGCTTCCGAACCGCCTCTGTAACCTTCGCCGTAAAAAGCTATAAACACCAGCAGTACGAACGCGATGCCGGTAATAACGTACGTCGAGCGTACCGTCAGTAACTTGCGGAATTCGGCTCTCAGCGTCGGCATCATTTCGCACCGCCTTTCTTGGCATCATCATGCGCTCGGTATTCTTGCGCCCCTTCGGTCAGCTCCAGGAAGGCTTCCTCCAGCGAGGCGGCGTGGTTCGTCAGTTCCAACACCGGGATGCCGGCATCGAATGCCAGACTGCCGATGGCGTCAGTCTCCGCCCCTGTAATACGAAAGCCGTCATCAACTTTACTGTACGAAAGTGCATGCTGCTGCAGAGCTTTCTCCAGGCTAGACAAGTTGGCGGCCCGCACATAGACGCTCGAACGCGCGCTGTGGGATATAAGGTCGCTCATGGAAGCGTTGGCGATAAGCTTGCCTTTGCCGATGACGACAATGTCGTCTGCCATTTGCGACATTTCGCTTAACAGATGGGATGAGATAAACACCGCATTGCCTTTGGCGGCGTAGTGCTTGATAAATTGCCGCAGCCAGGCGATACCTTCCGGGTCTAGCCCGTTGGCCGGCTCGTCGAGAATAAGGTATTTCGGCTCGCCCAGGATAGCCGCTGCGATACCCAGACGCTGACTCATACCGAGCGAAAACTTACCAGGCCGGCGGTCTGCTTCGCTACTTATGCCCACCATGTCCAGCACTTCGTCAACCCGCGTCGTAGGCACGTCACCAGCCTCGGCCAGAATTTTAAGGTGATTGCGGGCGGTACGCGTCGGATGAAAGGCTTTGGCTTCTAGCAATATGCCGACAATTTTGGACGGTTGGGAATATTCGTACAGATGTTTGCCGTTGTACGTCGTGTCGCCCGCCCCGCGGTCCAGCCCGAGCATCAGGCGCATGGTCGTGGACTTGCCGGCGCCGTTTGGCCCCAAAAAGCCAGTCACCCGGCCGGTCTGTACCGTAAACGTAAGGTCGTCTACCGCTGTCCGCTTACGGTAGCGTTTGGAGAGGTGCTCGGCTTTGATCATGCATGTACTATACCTTGCCAATGGCCCGCGAGCCAAACACATTAGACATTTGCTGTGCGGAGCAGCACTAGCAGCTCTTCGGTGCTGCGGGCAGCCATCAGCCGTTCGCGCAGTTCCTTGGCGCCGTCGAAGGCATTGATGTATATCTTGCAAAACTTGTTAAGAAGCGCAACGTTACGCTCCCCACCC
>JBGPNM010000075.1:0-3290 GCA_041487535.1 Candidatus Saccharimonadia bacterium | reverse complement strand
GAAGAGGGTGTGCGGCACAAGGAAGCGTGGGATCCTGACGACCGCAAAAAGCGGGAGCTGCGCGATTATATTGCAGAGCTGATCCCTGAATTTGAGGTACGGGCCGGCGGCATCACGTCAATTGACGTGACAAAGCCGGGTGTTGATAAGGGCTACGGCATGCGCAAACTGAAGGAGCTGTTGGATATAAGCAAAGACGACATCCTGTTCATCGGCGACAAGCTGCAGGAAGGCGGCAATGATTATCCCGTCAAAGCCATGGGTATCGATTGCCTTGAAGTCTCGCGTTGGCAAGACACAGTACTTGTAATCGAGGGTATGCTCCACGTCGTAGACTAGTGTGCCGAATAAAAGAACTAGATTCTCCCTTGACTAGTTAGCGGGATAGTTTAAGGTGTTGTAGCGCGCCCCGGTTGCTTGCACAGCCGGTACACAAGGTTGGCAATGAGGAAGAATATAACATCGGCGAAGGCGATCCACAAGCGGCTGGTGACGGTAATGGCGAGGGCGATTTCTTTTGGCAGGATTACAGATAATAGTAGTAAGATAGCGCCGTCACGGACGCCAAGGCCGCTTGGCACACCGACAGCGAGCATGCCCAGCGCCCCGGCCAGGTTAAAGGCGCCGACGATAAACCAAAAGTCACGCCAGGGAATAGCCGGATCTACAGTCCGGGCGATAAAGAACTCTGCCAGGCCGAGGATGAGGCTGCCGAGCGCGTAGAGTACGAAGGAGCGCACCACTGCCCGGCCGTTTATCAACAATTCGTCGTGCGGCCGCCGCTTTTTGATGATAAAAAATGCCAACCGCATAATGCGGTTGAAGATAGCCGGCGTCAGGATAAGCAGCAGCAGTCCGGCGCACAGGAGCATCAGCAATTTGTACTGCGGCGGAATGACGTTCAGCCGCGAGTCGAAACCGAGCAAGAACATGGATACCACCATGACGGCGATAATCTGCATGCCGCCTTCCAGCAGCGAAGATACCGCCAGGCGGCTTTTGGAGATGCCGTGGCTGCTGGCCATGTACACCTTCCCTGCTATCCACGTTACCGTACCGGGGATATAGCGTCCCATCCACGCCTTCGCATAAACGTACGCCATAGTAACGAAATTGGGCAAGCCTTTGGCGCCCAGGTCCGACAGAATAAAGCGCCAAATTACCACACCCCAGTAGCGGAAGGCCGTCGCAAATACCGTCGCGACGATCAGGTACTTCCAGGCAAAATGCAGCTGCGACAGCCGATGCCAATCGATGCTTCGTAGATATACCGCGAAAAAGGCGGTAACGCAGACAAGAAATAGCGAGCTGACGGCGTGTTTCGGCACTCTCCTCAGCAGAGAAACAAGGGACTCGAGATACTTCATAGGATGTATTATAGAGGATAAGTGCCGGCTATCGGCATGCTGGAACCGACCTATCCTAGAATTGACATTATTTGTTACGCTTGCCATCATTCTTACATGAGCATAACGATTACAATGACCAGTAAAGGACAGTTTACGTTGCCTGCGAATGTGCGTCGCGCAATGGCACTACAAAAGCGCGGCGACAAGCTGACGCTTGAGTTCAGCCCGGCCAGCCAACAGGTCGTGCTGTCGAAACCGGTATCTTTTGAGGATATCCAGGCTAAAGCAAGCATATACATCAAGCCCGGTATGGAGCCATTGCGTGATGCAGACGCTCTCTACAATACACGGGAAGCACGTTTTGAGTAATTGGCAGGATCGTTGGACGCAAATGCTATTCTGCGCTTACTGCTGAATGATATCCCTGTTTAGGGTGCCGCTGTGATGGCGTTGGTGCATAATCCTCGACATACACACGCGGTAGCGGACTTAGCCGTTGTTGAAGTCGAATACGCGCTGCGTACCCAACTATGGCTTTGGCCGTAAACGGGCACAAGACACTCTTGGCAGTTTGTTGGTACATCCATCTATTCAAACAAATGTTGCTCTCATGACTCGAGCGTTCAATCTGTACACTGCACATCCGCAGCTCTCCTTCACTGATTGTTGTTTTGCTGCTCATGCTGAAGCCGACAATGCCAAACCGCTTTGTACGTTCGATCAGAAACTTGCCAAACAAAGCGATGGTACCGCGCGGCTAATTGTGGCGTAGCCCGGCCATATAAATCACCGTTTTTGAGATACCAAAAACGATTTTAGATGATCGCCACGAGTTACTGTGCACTTATGAAAAACGTGTACCCGTCTATTCTTCCGGTGAATCAGGGGGAACAATGCCGACTTCTGTAAGACCTTCAATGACTGGTGCTGATAATATGCTTCCAAGCAAAGGTTTGAGGTTAAACCTGGTTGCGATGCGTGCGGGTACATTTAAGTCACGCTCTGTGTAATAGTCTTCGGTTGCGAGGGTAACGTCAAGGACGGTTCCAAATGGATCCACTTTACCCTTATCCTCTTGTTCCGCAATCCTCGCTAGCTTCTCAGCATACTTACTCCAAGCGGGATTTTCCTGATTGGCAAGGTCTGATTTGGCAATAAATTCCTTCGCAATTTCGTAGTCCATTGCTATATAATAACACCGCTTGCTTGCTCGTCAAGTATTTGATGAAAGTAGCGTCGGGCTAGCTGATCTCTCTTAGTTCCAAAAACGACCGTTTTTGGGATAGCTCGCCGTAACTGGCGACGCTTCTCACAAGATCTGGGCATCTCTATCTCGTAAGCAAAATTTCTTCTGCCCGATACGTTTACTGGCCATCCATAAGTTGAGGGAACTCGTCGAGAATGTCTGCTTTTTCTTGCTCTGGCATGGTATCCCAATTTTTGGCAAGGTCTTGCCGGAATATACCAAGCGAATTCCCTTCATTGGAGTCAAGTATTCGATCGAGTGCCTCTTCCTGCTCGCCGGGCGTCAGGCTATTTATATCGCCTGGCCAAGCGTCATCTCCGGACTCCTGAGGATACTGGTTGCCCGGTGAGTTTTCTTTGTTGCTCATAAATCATATTGTAGTACGGATGTGTAGTATAGCAATCGCAAAACAAAACATGTTTATCTGAAGCATGTTTTCATCTTATAAGACGTGTTTATTTATGCTGGTTTTGTTTTTGCGATTGCTATACTTAGTTTACGGCAACAGGGTAGAATACGCCAGATGTTGTCACCGCGCATGGGGACAATAGACGAGGCGGTTCGAGCTGCTGTTTTTGAGGGGTTTGCGGGTGAGGGAAGCGTACCAGCGGCATCGACAAAGTAGCCGTAGCCCACAGTACTATATTGGTACTAAAACCTCCCACAGGATCGCAAGATGTCTGTGGAACTTTTTG
>JBGPNM010000074.1:0-3439 GCA_041487535.1 Candidatus Saccharimonadia bacterium | reverse complement strand
AAATGTGACGCTCGATTTGCGCCCGGCCATAACCGGCGCCATCGACCTGTTCGGCGCGACGAAGCTCCGGATTGTCAGTGACAAGATAACGCTTGGCGCCGATAGCGGCACGATTCACATCAAGGGGGCCATGCTACACAAAATTCGCGTGTACTATCGCCTGTTCCAAGAAGGCACCATAGGAATAATTGCGCTGGCTGTCATTGCGGCAGTCCTATGCGTCGTTATATCCGTCCAGCACATAAGGACCCTGCGGCGCATACTGCTGGGCACGGGTATTATCGCGCTCGTGCTAGCGCTGGCTTTAACTGCACCGTCACTTATTGCCTCGTCTTCAGGCTCACTACAGCAAAAGGCGACTACCGCAATAATACATACGCTCTTCCATAATCTGCAGCTGGCGAGCCTTATTTTAGGAGTAACCTGCATAGTACTAGCCGTCGGCAGTAAAGCCTATGCAAAGCTCCGTGCGCGAGCCAAGTAAACTACCAGGCGATAGATAAAGCTAGACTAAGGAGCCGTAGGGTAGGAGCTACCTATTTGCCTTGGCTAAGGCTATACCCGATGAAATGCCGCTCTGTTGCTACTAGCCAATCTCGGCGACTGCTTCTGGCAATTCAGTGCAACGGTCCTCTCCGGACATATGCCCGGCATTATGCTTGATAATAAGTTTAGCATTAAGTTCTGTCTTTAAACGGATGCCGTATTGTTCAGATACGTATGGGTCGTTGTCAGACTGTATTACTGCATAGCCATGAGAGCTCTTTGTCTTGATCTTTGCAAAATTGAGCTTTGTGTCAAAGAAATTCTCTAATTCTTCAAAGCCCAATTGATCCGTAAATCCGGCCACCAGAATTACTTTACCGACCTGCTCATTGGCTGCAAGCGTTTCCAGATACCGCATGATAGTGACCGTGCCGATGCTATGACCAACTAGTACCAGTTCATCGTCAGGGTTGGCGATTAGTTGCCTGAGACAGGGAAGCCATTTATCCAGTCTTGGCTCGTCAGTGTCAGGCATTTGAGGTACTTGTACCTCAAATTCTTTCTTTTCAAGCTTTTGCCTGACCCAGGGATACCAAGCGTAGTCCGGGCTGCCGCTCCAGCAATGGATAATAATTGCACGTTTCTTCATGGCCGAATCGTATCATAAAACCTCCGCAACAGACAGAGGAGACTGGCCATAAGCGTATTGGACCCCCACGGGAGTATAGCTTCGCGCCAAGACACTATCTTACATCAGGGGATGTTTTCTTGGGCTCGATTTTGCGCCACAGCCTACCTGGCCTGTACTTATCTAGCCGTATGCTGCCGCTTAAAAGCCTATTTATTTTTGGTGTTGCCAGCCGGCAGGGGCTGGTATGAAATAGAGCAAACCTTCATCTGCCATGGTGCTTTCGATATATCAATACCTTGGGATCCCGCCCAGTCGCCACCGATTGCCAGATTGAGTATTAGGTAGTACGGCTGGTTAAACGGCCAGTCTAGCGGGTTGTCACTGGTACGTGTCCGCGTTGCATAGGGCCGGCCGTCAAGCGTAAATGTGATGCGGTCGGGCGTCTTAATAACCCCGAAGCGGTGGTACTGCGAATACGGATTGCTTATTACAGCCGGCGTGATCGTCGGCAGGTGATGCAGCTCGTTGTAAGAGTGCGCTGCCGGAATGATTTGTCCCGGCATGCTGCCAACCGCTTCCATGAAGTCAACTTCGCCATTTAGCGCCCAAGCAAACTTATCGCTGCTCGCTATGCCATATTCGCCCGTCTGGTATTTGTTATCTTTCGGCATCAGCCACGCAGCCGGCCAGGTACCATAACCTGCCGGCAACATCATGTCAACTTCAAGCGTCCCGTAAGTGAATGAGAAATGGCCCTGGGTGCTCATACGGGCAGACGTGTATTGCCGCCCGTCAAATGACTCAGGATGGGCATCTATAACCAGCATGCCGTTTTCGATACGCGCGTTCGATACGCGGGACGTGTACGCCTGCAATTCGTTATGATATCCGGCCACCGCGGTTCCACGCTCAAACTGCCAGTCATTGACCGGCACCAGACCGTCTGGGCGCTTGCTGAAGTCATAGGTCCAGGCCGTGGTCGCCGGATTGAAGGTATTATCTGATTGCTTAACCGGGGCAACCGCAGCGCCAGCTGATGCAGCCGGACGAGGCTGCAGCAACACCCATGCCACTTTTTTGGTAACCGGCACAAGAATACAGAAACCAAGGAACAACGAGACCATGCTCCACACCGCAGCCCGAAACAATACGGTATAGATGTTTCCCCTAATGTAAGCGCGCGTATGCATATAGTGACCGCCCGTTACCTGGCTATAGCACTTGGCGTAATATCTCTGTTGCGGCGCAGGGCAAACGGTTGCGTGAATATTGTCCGCGCCAGTTTCTTCGCACGGGAAACGCTATATACAGCAATCGGCACGGCGCAGACTGTCATATCAGCAAGCGTCCAGTAGATGCTCGAAGCCCGTATCGTAGCAGCCGACAATAGCAATGCCGCCAGCACTAGCGCGTTGTATGCGAGCCACTTGAAATGCGGCGTAAATGTACGGAGGCTGTCCGGCGATGACAAATTACCCTTTGCTGTTACCGCATAGGTTAGCGGCTTGCGGATCAGTGCCTGCCACCCGGCGCTGACATAGACCGGTATACACATCATGGTCAAAACCATACCCTGCCAGCAGGTAGCTTTGCGCTCGTGCTCCATCAGGTTGAAGCGACGCAGCCATAAGAATAGGGCCAAACTGCTAACGAACGAGTAGGTCCACAGTACAGCGAATAAGGATCCGAAGCTTGGCAGATCCGTCAACAGTCCGCTAAACGCCACCGTGATCATCGAACCGAGCACCCAGGCAACTGCTAAGGACGGGTAAAAGAATTGCAGCATGGCAAAACTCAGCGCTTGGCGTTTGGTCATCTTCCGGATGTATGTTGCTGTGTGCTTGGTCACGATTTCCCAAATGCCGTAGGCCCATCGCTTTTGCTGGTTGAAATAGTCGGTATACGAGGTCGGTCCCTCGCCGACAGCCAGGATATCGGGCGTATAGACGCCTTTCCAAGCGCTGCCGGTCTCAGGATTTTTCGCTGTGGTTATGGCCAGCGATGTTAGGTGGTCCTCAATAATAGAGTCCTGGTACCCGTTAATCTGCTTAAAGGCTTTTGTGCGGTATAGGTGGTTCGTGCCAATAAGCAACGGGGCATGCAGGCCGTTGCCTCCGCGCTGTATGATGCCGTGGAAGATGTACGATTGCATGGCCGAGGCTTTAGCTACCCAGTTTTCCTTTATGTTGCCATACACTTGCGGCGCCACCACAAATGCGACATCAGGATCGTTGAAGTAACCAAGTGTGCGCTCCAAAAAGTTATAGCGCGGTACGTGGTCCGGATCCATTTGCGCCACAATGTCATAATTTTGTTCGTTTT
>JBGPNM010000073.1:0-3727 GCA_041487535.1 Candidatus Saccharimonadia bacterium | reverse complement strand
AGACCTCTACGAAAATCGCAGTTTTACAAAATTCTAAACCAGGGAGCGTAGTCGACCGTTTGGAATTTTGAGAGGAGGAGCGTAGAGTTAGGTCGAAGCTTTTGCCGCCAAAAGCGGCAAAACGAGACTTACTCGTACGCTTCGACGAGGAGAGGTACCCAAGCTGGCTGAAGGGGACGGTTTGCTAAATCGTTAGGGGGGAGCAATCTCCCGCGAGGGTTCGAATCCCTCTCTCTCCGCCATACAAATAACACCTTGCTTAGAGTAGGGTGTTATTTGTATCTCGAGAAAGTGATTCGAAATACTGCCGATTACTGGCTAATATCACGTTTGCGAATTGTGCTGACGAGGTTGTACAATAACGTTGATGGATGACACGAGGGTTTCTTCTAGTGGAGTAGATGACAGCAACAATACCCCTGTACCCAATGTACCGGTAGACCAAGGCAGCGTAGTACCGACAGACAACCAGCAGGTTGCGCCTCCAACCTTCACGCCGCCGGTTGACGAACGGATTTCCCCACCAGCACAAGAGCCGGACCCCGAAGCAGCTGATTCTTACCCGGACGACACCGTCAGCTGGACCGCTTCAGAGTTTATCACACACCCCAAAACCACTAGCTGGTATTTATTGCTTGGTAGTGCAATGATTGCCATTGTGCTTATAGTCTGGTTCGCTACTACAGACGTGTTTGCTACCGTAACCGTGGCTATTGGCATGCTGCTGCTCGGTATTTATGCAGGGCGTAAGCCACGCGAACAACGGTATATGCTTGATGATAGCGGCCTGACCGTCGGCGAACGTCACCTTTGGTATGCCGAGTTCCGTTCGTTTTCGGTAAACCCTGAAGGCGAGCTCACTTGCATAGAGTTTACACCGCTGAAGCGCTTGGCTTTATATACATCCGTATACTTCAATTCTGCCGATGAAGAGAAAATTGTTACCGTGCTCAGCAGCCACTTGCCGATGGAAGAGCCCCGCAACGATTTCACCGATAACCTGATGCGTCGGCTGCATTTTTAGAACTCATCCCCCTCCGCCTGCAAATCCATTAAAAATAGCCGCACCTTTTGCTTTGGTACGGCTACATGATCCGGCTGCAGACGTTACCCATTAACGCCAGCTGCGCTCTTTTGCGTATAACTTGCGCTCCATTTTATGCAAAAATTTCTCTCGTTCCTGGATTGCCCACTTTCTGTCAATCTCATCCATGAAGGCGTCCGTGTTGTAGTACATCATTTCCTCCTTACGTTACGCTTACTATATTCACATGGTGATGCTATACGGGCAGTAAGCTTTCTAACAATACCGTTGTGCGGGCCTATTGCTGCGTACCTTAAGTGTAATCCTGTCAGCACAAATGCTTTACAATGGCTGCATGGGACGAATCCTAGCTGCGATTGGCGGTGTTATCGAATCGTTGCTGACGCACATAGACCACTATCAGCGTACGCACCGGCTGGCCGGCTTTCTGTATGCTGTGTTTAAAAAGTATACGGATGATGAAGCTGGCCACAAGGCGGCGCTCATCGCCTACTATGGCTTTCTGTCGCTGTTCCCGTTGCTGCTGGTTCTGGCTAGTGTTGTTACGCTGCTTGCTCAAAGCAACCAACATCTGGGCGACCGGATCACTGAAGGCGCGCTCACCTATTTACCTGTTGTGGGCCGAGATTTGCAGCACAGCATTCATGGTTTGGACAAGACAGGTATCGCTCTTTTCGCAGGCATACTGTTGACGCTATTTGGCGCTCGCGGCGTGGCAGATGCTTTCCGCAATAGCCTGGATCACCTGTGGCAGGTACCGTACGTCCGGCGGAGCACGTTCCCGTCCTCGATGCTTAAGAGCATAGGCATTATTCTTGTCGGCGGTCTTGGCTCAGTTTTGGCACCGGTGGTTTCAGGCTATGCGCTAGCTGTTGGCCACGGTATATTTTTCCGCCTGCTGGCGCTGGGCATCGCCTCGGTCGTTTTATTCTGGACACTGGTCTTTATGGTAAAAGTCGGTTCTTCTGCCCGCCGCAGTCTGCACGAGGTCTCGGCCGGCGTGCTGGTTGCTACGGTTAGTATAGAGGTACTGCAGAGCGTTGGCGGTTATCTTATGACGCGGGAATTGCAGCGACTGGACAGCCTGTATGGCACGTTTGCCATTGTCCTGGGGCTGATCTTCTGGATTTATCTCCAGACCCAAGTACTGTTGTATGCGCTGGAAATCGACGTAGTCCGGGAGAAGAGGTTATGGCCACGCAGTTTACACGGCCCGCTCACACCTGCCGACCATCGCGCTTACGAGCTGTACAGCGAGCGCACGACGTATCACGAGGCTGATGCCAAGCCGCCGAGATCCTAGAGAAGCTATATTTAGTCCTTGCTGGCCTAAGAGCTAATTCATATCCCCCTGTTACAGGCAAAACCAAAGCAGCGCCCATGATTTTCTATCTGTTTTCTCGTAAGGAAGCGTACCTGTTAAGGTACGGTGACGAACGAAAAACAGATAGAAAGTGGGCGACACTACACCCCATGAAACATGGTTTCATGGGGACCCCGACCTTTGGTTTTGGCCGACAGGGAGATGTGAATCAGCTCTAAGGGGTTTGACGGCTGTACGTCTAGTATACACAACTATCAAATTACGCTATAGTTCCCATCTTCATCCCTATGCAAAGACTCTTAGAACACAATCCCTTCAATCCAGAAGACGCCGCTCTTGCCCAACAGGCAGCCGAACACGAAGCAAGAATCATGGAGGGCGAGGTTCAGGATACATGGCGCGGCTTAGACGACCTTAATAAAAAGCTCGGGCCTTTCTATTTGGACATACGGGAATTGATTGAGGGTAAGGCCGTAGGCGATGTCGGTTCCGGCTTAGGCGGCTTGGCCAAAAGTGTCGCTGCTGAGCATATTAATGCGACAATTTGGTCGATCAATCCTCATCTAGTTGATCCAAAGTACAAATACGACGAAGAACAAGCAACGGCAGCGATGCTTTGGAATCGCTACCATACCTTGGACCAATCAGAGGTCGCACGGATCCAGCAGCTTCATGACTCACATCTATCGACAGCATTCGCACATGGACTAAATTTTCATGATGAAACGTTTGACGTGCTTATAGATAGTTCAGCCGTTAGCGCCAACCTTACAGAGGGTCAGGAGTTACTCTACGAGCAATCAATCCGGGAAATGATGCGCGTGCTAAAACCCGGCGGCATGATAGTGATTATAGACAATATGCCGTCCGCTGTTGGGGACAGCGATCCTTTTACCGGAGAGGTTAGGTTCAAGGAAAAGACTCTCCAGAAACTAGACATTCCGTACTCACCGATATATGACAAGCGACGCTCCGGAGCTGCCGTTGGAACAATTTTATATAAAGTATAGATAGACAATGTCACGGTAAGGCGAAGTTACCGTAACCGGCTATAGGCAAGCCGAAAAAGTTCAAGGCGCATCAATTTATACCTCCCTAAGCTTATAACTAGTGCTTTTTGTGCCGGATATATTAAGCGCTGGGATTTAGTGAGGACAATCCTCTTATCTCGACAATGCACGACAGTACCACGTTCCACGTAAACACGATGCGCACGCCGCGTTTAACCAACCCGTACACAAACGGCCGGGCGCCCAAGAATTTTCTCATAAGCATTATTATGGTACAGGCGCTGCATCTTTCCCAAATAGCACCGCTTATTTAGTGATGGCTTGACATTTTGCTATGTGGCTGACCTT
>JBGPNM010000072.1:0-3763 GCA_041487535.1 Candidatus Saccharimonadia bacterium | reverse complement strand
ATTAGACCAATCGGAGCTAACATCATACCGGTGAACCAACCCCGAATGTGCCCTAGAGCTGAACCTAGGGGAAAGTTACCCGGCAGTTATTAAAAAATTCATCGAGTATAAGGACAGACAGCGATAGGCGAACTAAAGTGGCAATACACTGGGCTCTGGGCAAAGAAATCGCCACCTGGCAACAAGACGGAATTGGGGCTATGTCACGCGATTACGGCGCAAGGATGCGATAGGCATCGTAGTCATGAATTGCCACGCCGTTAAAGCCGGCACTTCCGCCGTAGTACGACTTGACTTTACCGAGCTCGGCTTCCATAAACGCATTGCCCTCTTCGCAGAAGGTAATTTTCTCCGGATCAAGGCCGCACGTCGTTTCCACGCCGAGCGTGGCGCGCTTGCCGACGGACGCTGCGTAGACGACAGTCATCGCACCGTGATCAATAATACCGTCCGGCGCCGAAGCGTGGTCGCGGTACGACATGAGCGTTACGGCATCAGTGGCGTCAATCACCCATTTGGTCAGTTCTTTGCTCGTACCATTGCGCGTAACGATCTGGTAGTCGAAGGCCATAGAAGTATCGGCGCCGAAGCGTAAAGGACCTTTAGCGGCCCGCAACGCGTCAAGCAAGTCGAGATACTGGGTAGCGATCCCTTGAGGGTCACTGCCCAGCTTCGGCTCGACGTCAAAATGCGCACCCACCGGGCGGGAGCCGGCCGGCAAAGCATCCGCGAGCGCCGCAGCCTTTTTCATATAGCCGACGGCGGCCGCATGGCCGCTGGTAAACACCCACTCCGGCTCACCAAACAGCATCTCTACATCAAGCGAATGCGCCGCGGCCGCGCTGATGAACGCTTTTAACGCCGCCGGGTTACTGTCAATCAGGCCTTCGCTGTAAAAATACAGCGTTTGTACGCCTTTGGCCGAGGCAAAACCAAAGAGCTGGTTTTCGTTTGAGACGCTCAAGGCTATGCTATCGTCCCACACCCACATGGCGCGGCGGTTTGCCGGCGCAACCGTATTGCCTACTGCCGAGATACCGCCAGCACCAGTCGTGACGGCAGAAGCAGTGTGCAAAATCTGCTGCGGCGAGCTTCCGGAATTAATTGATTTCTGCGCACTATGCACATCTTCTGATTTTTTAGCATCCGGCGTACTGACGCCCGGTACAGTAGTGCCTGCCCCGGCAGTTTCATCCTGGCGTAATGCGACCTGTTTTAGCTGCCGTTCTTTCAGCACACTGTTGTTGTGCAGCGCCCACACGGCAGCACCGCCAGACAGAACAAGCAGCATGCCGCCGATAATAACAATGTTGCTGGCTGTAAAAATCCGCCTCAAGGTGATCCTAAATAGTAGTCTTCTTATATTTATTTTAGCAGGCTTACGCTTATAGCGTACCACAATCGCCTCACGGCAGGCGCAGCCGTTCTGCCACAGTTGACTTTGCAGGAAAAGAGCCGCTGCAAGGCGGCTCTTGGGGATTGCCAGAAAGCGGCTAAGAGGTCTTGTTGCGGTGGCTGCTCTTGCCCCCTTTGCGTGCAATTTCTTTCCGCCTGGCCGGGCTCATTGACGCGAATCCTCGATCAGACTTGGCCATGATCGCCTCCTTCCGTGCATTAATGCTTGCACGTTATCAGGCTACAAGCTGCAGCTTGGCGCGGCTATGAAATAAGCCACATACTGCCTGTGAAATGATGCAAAATATCCTGCCCGTAGCGGCGGCGCTCGCTGCTATACTACAAGTATGAGTCGATCAATTGAGGTTGAGATGAAGTTCGAGATACTTGACCCCGCCCAAATTGAACGCTTTCTGAAAAATTTGAAGCCGGCGGGGGAAGCGCGCGTCATAGATGTGTATCTGGACACGCCGGAGGGTGATATGTTTAAACGCGGAATATTTATCCGCGTTAGAGGCGGCCGAAAACTCGACTTTAAGTTCAACAAGGAGGATATAGCGAAGAGCCTGGGCGATGACATGCAGCACCTGCACTGCGACGAAGTTTCCAATACCCTGCCGCTATCCCAAGAAGCGTTGTCGGCCTTGAACGATACGCTGAGAGGCCTCGGGCTTGTCAGTTTAAGCGCGCCGTCGCTGGAGGAACTTATGGCCCGCAACGGCCTCGCCGAGTCTATGACGATCGATAAACAGCGGCGGTCATACGAAGGTGGCGATTTTCGTATAGATATCGACGACGTACTGGGTTTGGGCGAATACTTAGAGATAGAGAAAATGACTGATGAGCACGGCGACACCGCCAACATTCGTGCGGAGATGACGCGCTTCCTTAGCGGGCTGCAATTAAAATATATCGACACCGGCTACAACGAACTGTACTGGCGCAAGCATAACTTTGAGCTGTACCTGCAAGGGAAGTACTTGCTGCCGGAGGACCGCAAGCAGTACCGGCCGCCGAGCGTGCAAACATGAGGCGGCACCTTGTTGTCCTCTTGGCAATTATCGTCGCAGTCGGCGCCATACTCCTGGCGGCCTACCTTGTGCACCGTTCCGGCACGACTGCTCCCGATAAAGTCTGCGCACAATATCACATACCCGACCGGTCTTGCGCCCGGGCCAAAGCGGCCGGCTATTACTGCCCGTCGTGGGACAATACGAGCGGCCGTTTAAGCCCGCTCTACTGCATTACTATTGGTAAGGGCCAGGGTATATACACAAACTGAGGATAAATAATGCGCACTACCGTTATGTGCGGATACATGGCCCCTCCGTTTACGCCTTGCTGTTAGGTTCTGTATACTAGCTAGTACCAATAAAGAAGGAGGCACCCTATGCACAGCCAACTTAACCCGTATATTAGCTTTAAGGACAACGCGCGCGAGGCAATGGAGTTTTACCGCACAGTGTTCGGCGGCAAACTGAACGTTCATACTTTCAGCGAATACCACGCCTCTCATGACCCGAGCGAAGACGACAAGATTATGCATGCAATGCTGACTGCGGATAACGGCCTCACGCTGATGGGAGCGGACACGATGGGCCAAATGGGGTTTACGCCCGGCGGCCGTATCAGCCTGTCGCTTAGCGGCATGGACGCAGCCGAGCTGAGCGGCTACTTCGAAAAACTGTCCGCCGGCGGCTCGGTGAGTACGCCGCTAGAGAAGGCTCAGTGGGGCGACACGTTCGGCATGCTTACTGACAAATACGGCGTTGTCTGGATGGTCAATATCTTCGGCGGCAACGGCCCGGCCGCTTAGCGCAGCCCGAACAGCCTGCCGATGACCAGCTCATAGAAGTCCAGGACAAGCTCCTTGTTCACTGCCGACCTCTCGGCAAAGTGACCCAGTGCAGGCCGGCTGTTAACCTCCAAGACTTGAGCAGCCCCTCTGGTATCGATGACAACGTCAACCGCGCCAAAGCGAAGGCCGACTGCCTGCAGCGACCGTTCGGCAAGGCTTATTATGTCTTGCCGAAGACTCGCCGGCTCAAGCGCCCTCGCATCACCGTCACTGCTCAGATTGAAAAACTTGAGGCCGTTTGTAACCGCCGGACGTAGCTCTTCATACGCCATGCGTACTTTGCCGTCAAAAACAATCAAACGAAGCTCGCGCGCTATGTCCACAAAGGGCGAAGCCGCCCATTCCCGCTCATTAGCCTGGGCAGCATACATTAACCCCAGTTCGACATAAGAGCCTCCTTTCTGTCTGCTAGATAACAGGGCGTAAGCCCTGTTATCCTTTGTTTGTAAGAACAAAACAAACAAGAAAAAGAGGCTCATATATGGAACTGGTAGCTTTATTCTATCTGGT
>JBGPNM010000071.1:0-3773 GCA_041487535.1 Candidatus Saccharimonadia bacterium | reverse complement strand
ATTCAGCCAATCTTCCGGCTTAAGTTCATTTGTATTGCCAAGGCCCTGCACCATGTAAATGTGCATCGTCATGAGGACGAGCGTATGGCCGCGGCGATACCTAAAATTCACTTTGCCGAGCCAATCGTAGACTTTCATCTTTTTAAGGCCGGTCTCTTCGATGATCTCACGCTCGGCAGTCGCCTTCGGGTCTTCATTCGGTTCGACGTGCCCTTTCGGGATCGTCCAGCGGTTCTTAGCATCCTGCATCAGCAAAATCTCTAACTGCTGGTCCGCTGTCCGGCGGCGGAAGATAATGCCGCCAGAAGTGGTTTCGCGGACGACTTCGTCAATAGCCGGCTGGTGCCGGCTGACTAGTTTACGAAAATCGGGGAATTTTGGCCGTTTCATGCGGCTTTCTCTTCTTTATGTGCCATAGGTTCACTTGTTGTTACTTTCTGCTTAGGCGTCTCTGCCCGTCCGGCGCTCGTTTCCTGCTGCCGGTAGAACGTACCGAGCACGCCGTTAACAAATTTGGAGGAATTCTCGTTGGCAAAGGCCTTGGCGAGCTCCACCGCCTCGTTAATAACGACTTTCGGCGGCACATCGCGCTCGAACTGCAGTTCGTACATGCCCAGACGCAGAATGGTGCGATCCATTCGGGCGATCTGGTTGATGGGCCATTCGGGCGCGATCGGCTGCAGCAAGGCGTCGAGCTCTTGTTCTTTCGCGCAAACACCTTTGACGAGGCGTTTGATAAAGGCTTTGTCATCCACCATTGTCTGGTAGCGCTGGATGTTCCGTGCCAGGATTTCGTCCACAGAAAAGCTCGTATCGCCTGCGTCGCGGCGAAAGTCTTGCTCGTACAGCGTCTGGAGCGCAATGATACGGCCTAAGTGACGATTCGATGCCATAATATGTTAAATTCGTTTAGTCCGCATATGCCTACTGCCCAGTATAGGCGGGCGGGAGTGAATGCTAAGCGGCTTTTTTGGTTGACTCTTTACGTGTGGTGTAGGCCTTCACCGGCGACTTGGCATTTACAGCCCGCGCCAGTTCCAGGACAAGATGGCTGCGGCGTAAGCCCGTCTTACGCGGACTGGTACGTTTCTTCGGTTTACCCATAGAAAATATACTCCTTAAACCTTGGATTATTCTGATATTTATACCTAATATAGCGGAAAATGCCGGAAAATTCAATGCCCGCATCAATACGGCACCATCCTGTTCCGGAACGCTTAAATAGTATGCCACCCGTATGCCGTTCTTGGAATGCCGCGTATTCCTCGACTCGTATATACGGATAAATGTTCGGCACTACCGGCACGACCCGTTTACGGCTGACTAATCACAATACTGACAAGTTTATCGGGAACGTAAATCGTTTTCTTTACAGTCCGTCCATCGATATAGGGTTTGACCCTCTCGTGGGCCAGGACTGCGGCGACAATCGTCTTTTCGTCAGTATCCCGGCCAACTGTCAGCTCGGCGCGCAGCTTGCCGTTAATCTGCACTACAATCGTCATTGTCTCACTTGCCAAGTATTTTTCGTCGTAGTGTGGCCAGGTATCGATATGTACGCTAGTGCTATGGCCAAGCCGGTGCCAAAGCTCATCTGCCAGGTGCGGCGCAAACGGGGCTACGCAAGCCGTCAAAGCTTCTAATGCCCCTTGCCACACTTCGTGTTTGCCGAAGCCGTCCTTCTTAAATTTGTATAGGCTATTTACAGCCGCCATACTCGCCGCTATGGCGGTATTGTAGTGGTCGGCTTCTAAATCTTCGGTTACTTTCTTTATCGTCTGATGCGACATACGGCGCATAGCTTGCTGCTGTGACTCATTAATTACAGCATCCGGCGCTTCGCAATATTCTGTGACCAGGTTCCACAGACGGTTTAAGAAACGATATGCACCGGGTACTCCTTGCGAATCCCATCGGGTCCATAGCTCCAGCGGCGAGGCGAACATCAGATACGTCCGCAGCGCGTCGGCACCGTAGCCTTGATTAATGATTTCCAGCGGGTCAACACCGTTTCCTTTACTCTTCGAGAACATCTGGCCGTCAGCCGCGGTTACCTTGCCGTTAAACAGGAAGTGCTTGAACGGCTCCGGCTCGTTAACCAAACCCAGTTTCTTAAAAAACCTGGCTATAAAGCGAGCATACAACAGATGGGCAGTGGCATGGTCGGCGCCATTATAGAAATCAATCGGCTCCCACTTCTTAACAATCTGGCTGTCAAAAATGGCTTGCTGGTTGTGCGGATCAAAATAGCGGTACATGTACCAGCTGCTGCAAATGTAGGTATCAAGCGTATCGGTCTCGCGCTCGGCCGGACCGCCGCACTCAGGGCAATCGACTTTCAACCAATCCTTGGCACGCGCCAGCGCGCTGCGGCCGTCGCCGCTCGGTTGGAAATCGTCCAGTTCGGGCAATATAACCGGCAAATCTTCGTCAGGCACCAACTGAATGCCGCATTTCGAGCAGTAGACAATCGGGATCGGCGCACCCCAGTAGCGCTGGCGGCTGACGCTCCAGTCGCGCATTTTGTAATTAGTGCGCTCTTTCGCGGCGCCTAGCTTTTCCAGATCGGCAACAATTTTCTCGCGGGCCTCGCTGCTCGGCAGATTGTCGTATTTGCCGGAGTTAATCATCACGCCTTCGCCAACGTATATGCCACCACCCCATGCGATGTCAAAGAATATTTTGACACCTTCCCAGATGTTGCTTGCGACAATCTCTTCACGACTCATCCAAACGACTTGGTACCAGCCCTTTTCGTAATCCTCAACGTCAGCAAAATTGTTGTGGGCATCGGTGTTTAGTTCGGCAAGAGCCGTGTGTTTAACCGCCCGTCTGAGTTGTGTGTTGCCGTCATCATAGTGGTCGGTATAAAAAATGGCGACTGTTGAAGGTAACACTTTGGTAATTGTTACGTCTGTATAGCCCGTTTCCTCACGCACCTCACGTAAAGCACCCTGTTCAACCGTTTCGCCTTCATCAACGCCGCCTCCTGGGAGGTCAATGCCAGCTGCTTTGCGAGGTGCATCTTCACGCCAGTTTAATAAACAATATTTGTCTGTCTTCGAATCGTGCAAAATGACATTTGCCACTTCGCGGTCCTTTGCTACGGGGCCAAACGATACCCCGTTGCCATAAGCTGGAGCCACAACCGGCACTATCGGCAGGTTGAACTTCTCGGCAAATTCATAATCGCGCTCATCGTGCCCTGGCACAGCCATGATAGCTCCGGTTCCATAACCCGCTAAGACATAATCAGCGACCCAGATAGGTATTGCCTCGTCATTGGCAGGGTTGACGGCGTAAGCCCCGGTAAATACGCCGGTTTTCTCTTTACTCGATTGGCGTTCGACCTCTGTCTTCTTAGCGGCTACCTTAATATACTCCTCAACCGCAGCCCGCTGGACGTCGGTCACAACGTCTTGTAAAACCTCATTTTCTGGGGCAATTACCATGAACGTAGCGCCAAAAAGCGTATCTGGGCGGGTAGTGAAAACCGTGATTTTTTTATCCGAACCTTGGAGTTTGAAATCTATTTCAGCTCCGATACTTTTCCCGATCCAGTTCCGCTGCGCCAATTTGACGCTCTCAGTCCAGTCTAAACCGTCGATGGCCTCCAAAAGCTCATCGGCATAATCCGTAATCTTAAAAAACCATTGCTTGACTTCGCGCTTCTCTACCGGCAGATCTTCAGGGCCGTCATGCCGCCAGCACTTGCCATCGATGACCTGTTCGTTGGCCAGCACCGTTTGGCATTTGGTACACCACCACTGCAT
>JBGPNM010000070.1:0-3782 GCA_041487535.1 Candidatus Saccharimonadia bacterium | reverse complement strand
GCCGTGGTTACCCGTCAGCAACACCTCCGGCACCTTCAGGCCGTGAAAGTTTTCGGGGCGGGTGTACTGCGGAAACTCAATACTCTGGTCGTCATCCTGAAATGACTCGATATGCGCGCTCATTTCGCCGCCCAGGACACCTGGCAGCAGTCTGACGACCGAGTCCACAATCACCATCGCGGGCAATTCGCCACCGGTCAGCACGTAGTTGCCGATGCAATACTGCTTGTCAATCCAATTTGTAATGCGCTCGTCGTAACCTTCGTAACGCGGACAGACAATAACCAGGTCCTGGCCGGCGGCAGCCAGCTGTTTGGCATCGGATTGGCGGTACAGCTCGCCCCGAGGCGTCGGCAGGATCACCAATGCCTGCGGACTCTGCGCCTTCGCCGCTTCAATCGCTGTCACCAGCGGTTCCGGTTTTAACAGCATGCCGTCACCGCCGCCATACGGCGTATCGTCCACTTGCCTACGCGGGCCAAGACCGAACTGCCGCAAGTTGATGCACGAATAGCTGACAATGCCTTTGTCCTGCGCCTTCCAAAGCATACTGGCATGCAGATATGGCTCAACAACCTCAGGAAAGAGTGTAATGATCTGTATTTTCATATTCCTAGCAGTGTAGCACATGCCGGCAACGTAACCAGGTATAACGCGATTGAGTGCAGCTCGGGATGACAAGCGGGCAGAGGGGACCCCAGGAACAAGCTCGCTTGTTCCTGGGATAAAGACTTGGGATGTTAAGTCAAGAACGCAGTAAGCGGCGTGGTTGGGGAAAACGACATGTACAGCCGCGCGGTGAGGGTATACTGAGTGAATGAATTCCAACCAGCAAACCATACAATCCTATGAAGCACACATGCAGGAATATATTAATACAACGGCGCAAGACGTATCAGGTGTCGTCAAAGAATGGCTTGACGAGACGCTAGCTGGGCTTCCAAAGAATGCTCGCATACTCGAGCTCGGCAGTGCCTTCGGTCGTGATGCATCCTACATACAGAACTTGGGCTATTCGGTTGCATGTACCGATGCCACGCGAGCATTCGTTAACCTACTGCAAGAAAAGGGCTTTAACGCGCGTCAGCTGGATGCAATTAACGATAATTTAGATGGTCCTTATGACCTTGTACTTGCAAATGCCGTACTTCTGCACTTCACCAGGGAAGAAACAGAAAAGGTGCTATGCAAGGTTCTTGGGGCACTAAGTGAAAACGGCATATTTGCGTTCACCTTGAAGCAGGGTGAGGATGAAAAGTGGTCGTATGACAAACTTGGAGCACCCCGCTTCTTCTGTTTCTGGATACATGATCAAATATATCAGTTGGTAAAGAATACCGGTTTTGTAGATGTAAAAATAAGTGGCTATAAAGCTACGGCGCACAACACTTGGCTGCAGATAATTGCCCGGAAGCTAAAATAGTGCGCCCGGCGTGAAGCTGTAGCGTGGTCCACGGCTTTTCGTCCGAAATGTGCAAGCCGCGTTATAGCTGGTAGCACAAACAAAAAGAGCTCCGGAAAATCGGAAACTCTTATTGCCACATATAAAGCTCCCAAACCGTGCTTGCAACACGATTTGGCTCGCTAAACGAGCTTATATCATTTTTGTTTGAAAGGACAGTCGTTTTGCCGACTTACATCTAAGTATAGCCAATACCGTTTTCGTTTGCAAGCCGCAACTTATGCGTTTGCGCGCCGGCTCAGACGTCAAGATCGTCTAGTTCCTGCAGTTCTTCACGCGTACGCTTCAGGCGCGCGCTATTGGGCGAGTCGTCTTCATCATCTGTTACGGCAACATCGTCGTTGGCCTGTGTCGGAGCAGGCACGGAAGCGCTGCTTGGAGTATCACTTCGGCTCCTAGGCGCATCGCCGCTGTCTGCCATGTGACCGCCTTCGCCGTTATCGATAATCTTCAGGTTGTAGCGCGCGTCGTTTTTGGTACCTAAAGCCCTCAGCAGCGTGCGGAGCGACTGTGCCGTAGCACCCCGCTTGCCGATAACACGGCCGAGATCTTCCGGATGCACCGTAAGTTGAAGCAAAACACCTTTTTCGTCGATGGTGCGCTCGACCTGCACTGCGTCCGGCTTGCTGACAAGCGATCTCACCACGTATTCCACGAATTGCTGATCGATGCTACTAGTATTCATTGTAAGTACTATCTCCTCACCTTATACGTATCATACGTTCCATTATAACAAATCGCTACAGCAGCGCGCCGGGGCACGCAGTATCAGGAACGAGCTTAGTACCCTAGGCCTGCTCGACTTCGGTGGCTGGTTCTGGTTCGGTGACCGCTTCAGGAGCAGCAGGCGCTGGCGTTTCTTTCGGCTGGTTGCGACGAAGCTTTTGAGGATTACGCAGCTTGCTTTGCTTACCTTCGCGCACCTCTACCCACTTCGGCAATGCAATGCCTTCTGCCTTCAGCAGGCGGGCAGTTCGTCCGGACGGCTGGGCGCCGTGTTCCAGGTAAAACGAAGCTTTTTCTTTATCCAAAGAGGTAGTTTTGGCATGCGGGTCGTAGCTGCCGAGCTGCGCGACAAGCTTACCGCTCGTCGGCGTGCGGCGTGAATCCTGCACGACAACCCGAAACTGCGCATGACCGCTGTGACCAGTTCGCTGCATCCGAATAGCTAACATCTAGAAATATTTCTCCGGTTTACCTTACAGTAATTGTATTTACAAATATTTTACAGGAGTTTAACGGAGATGTCAAAACAAATCGGCACCCGAGATGCGTAGCGTCAGATAAAATAACCTACGGTGAGGTATACGTGAAGAAAACACTATCCGTTTGCCGAAGTTGTGGGAGTTCAACACAAAGCCAGAATTCCAATCGCTCAGGCAAGCTGTTCGGTAACCGGCGGGGTTGCCGAAGCGCGGGCGTAGTGCTGCAGAGCCTCTTCTGCTGCTTGCTGCTGGCCGGCCTGTTTGCTGGGTCCGGTACCCTTGCCGCGCAGTTCGCCGTTTATAAACACGCCAACCGTAAATATTTTGTCGTGGTCAGGGCCCTCTTCGGTAATAACCCGGTATACCGGCGTCATCCCTTCCCGGCTCTGCGATAGCTCCTGTAAATGCGACTTTGCATCCATCCACGAGCTGGCCGCGAGAATAGCATCAAGCGTCACGAGCAGACTATCACCGATAAAACGTTTGGCCGCTTCGTAGCCTTGGTCCAAGTATAAAGCGCCAATGACGGCTTCGTAGGTGTTCGCCAGGATCTGCAGCCGCGCCCGTTCGGCGCCATGCCGTTCGCCGCGGCTCAGGCGAAGCAGCGGCTCGAATCCGTGGCGGCCGGCCGCGGCACTGATGCTTTCGGTGCGTACCAGGCTGCTGCGCCAGTTGGTCAAAATGCCCTCGGGTTCGTTGTAATGCGCATACAGAAATTCCGTAACAACCAGTTCGAGTACGGCATCGCCCAGGAATTCCAGCCGTTCGTTGTGTTCCATGCCGGTTTTTTTATGTTCGTTAAGATACGAGCGGTGCGTAAAGGCGACGATCAGCACGGTAATGTCGTGAAAATCAGTGCCGAATGTAACCAGCGCAAATTCGCGGTATGGTTGTGTGTTCATCATCACCTGTTCCCGCCGCGCGCGCTGTTAAAATAATTTTCCATTGCGGATTTTCTTCATGCCTATCAGAATCAGTTTGCCGATGTCCTCGTACGCAATTTTTTCGATGGCTTCATTGGCGGGCAGCCAACGGATGTCATTCAGCCAATCTTCCGGATTAAGCTCGTTGGTATTACCAAGGCCATGCACCATGTAAATATGCATGGTCATGAG
>JBGPNM010000069.1:0-4312 GCA_041487535.1 Candidatus Saccharimonadia bacterium | reverse complement strand
TTCATTATTCAGCCTCTGCAAAGGCGCGCACCGGCCGGAAGCTACGGCGGTGCAGCTGGCATACGCCCAAGCGGTGCAACGCCGCTATATGCACAGATGTACCGTAGCCGACGTGGCTCTCAAATCCGTAGCCAGGGTATAAGACTACCGCCTCTCGCATAAAAATATCCCTGGCCACTTTGGCCAAAATGCTAGCAGCGCTTACGGCTGGAATAAGGCTATCCGCCCTGACCAGCGTGCGTGCCCGAGGCTCATCTGCAAGATAATTGAAGTTACCATCGATGATAATTTCATCCGGAACTGCTTGCAACGGTTCCATGGCTCGCTGATACGCAAGACGTACACTTGCCGTCAGCCCTAAGTCATCAATCTCTTCCGGCATAACCCAGCCTAAACCCCAAGCGACTGCTGATGCTTTGATGATACTCGCCAGCCGTTCCCGTTGCTGCCGCGACAGCTGCTTTGAGTCACGCAAGCCCTCAATCGGAGCGCTCAGAACTACCGCCCCTGCAACCAAAGGACCTGCCCAACAGCCGCGTCCGACCTCATCAATGCCGACGGTAAC
The DNA here is from genome assembly GCA_041487535.1 of Candidatus Saccharimonadia bacterium. GTDB lineage: Bacteria > Patescibacteriota > Saccharimonadia > Saccharimonadales > UBA4665 > JANWHZ01. The sequence goes on along the minus strand of JBGPNM010000069.1, from coordinate 3,747 downwards.
CATACGGCTATTGTAGCTTACTGGACGCGGACTTAGACACCGTAACAGAGATGCTACTCGGTAGCTTCTTTGTGGCGGGCTTCGACTTCGGCGGCTTTGGCTTCGAGCTTGGCAGCTTCTTTGGTTTCTTTCGCTGCTTTGACGTCAGCTTCTTTCACAGCTTCTGCTTTTAGCGCTTCTTCGGCGGCCTCGGCGGCCTCATCACGGATAGCGTTCACTTTATTGCGATCAAAATCGACACTGGTCATGCGGGCGGCTTTGCCAGTGCGCGAACGCATGTACGTAAGATAATTGCGGCGGACTTTGCTGCGCTTGGTTATTTCGACTTTCAGTACCAAAGGGCTATGCAGCAGGAAGCTCTTTTCCACGCCGACACCGCTGGCAATACGCGACACGGTAATGCTGCTGGTGTGGCTGCCTTTCTTGCTGGTGCGAATCACCAGGCCCTGAAAGATCTGTACGCGTTCTTTGTTGCCTTCGCGGACACGCTGGTGCACCTTGACGGCATCACCGGAACGAACGTCAACGACGGCCGGCTTCTTAAAGGAGTTTTGGATACTTTGAATCACACTTTGCATATCTCAGTTAGAATACAGTATTTTACCTCAAGAAGCAAGCTTCACGCGAAGACTTCCGAAGAGGAATGCTAGAATCTTATGTAAACAAGGCGCGCGCATCTTCTGCACGACGAGTATTTTTGTAGAAGAGACGTTTGTTATTATACAGCTGAGCCTTGTTGGCGTCGCCTCTCTCTCAACTCTCGTCTTGCTAACTTATCAAAATATTGGGCAAGCTCAAATACCTCAGCGTAAGTAGTCGGAAGCTGACTATTTGCCGGTTCTGCGCTTTCGTTTATCAGAAACGTCGATGAATAGTATCCTTGCGCTCGTTTTTTGATCACACTTCCGCCCAACGCTGCCATTCTCTTTTCCTCATCCCAGATTTTAAGCAGTGGATGGTCGTCGGTCGTTACCAAGAAGTTTATGTGCAACCGGCGGTACAGGTCAAAATACGCGTCGGCTGATGGGTGTACTAACGGTAAATCGGTTTCGTAATGGACGGTTGGCAATGAACCGAGCTGCATCTTGCGCATATATTGAAGCTTCATAAATTGACGAACTTCCTCAGATACGCCTGGCATAGCCGCATCCAACGGGGCAAAGCAAACAATAACTATATCAGCCGCCTCGCTGGCAATTTTACAGAGACGGGCATGCTCGTAATGAGGCCTCACAAACTTTCCCGGAACGATGGCGATCGTTTTACCTTGTTCACGTGCCTTTGCAGTAATAGTTTCAAGCCGCCCGAGCGGCTGGCATTTTGGGACCCAATCTATAATAGGTAGCCGCTCTCCTTTACCGACTGCCGCATCTACCTCTTGTCTGGTCACAATGCCGTTATCAGTGAGGCGTTTCTGGAGAAATCGTATTTTCCTATGCTTCTGGTATTGTTCTTCTGACAAGGTTGCCGACCTCACTAGTTCCCCGAGCACGACCAACTCCAATCCTAAAACTTTTCTTTGCGTAGAGAAAAAAGGCGTTTCTAAGTGCTCCAATACATATGGTGAATACGGTGCTTCTTCAACAAACAGCGTCTCATCCCCGTTCGGGCTACCCCAGACCTGCTCAGTTTCCGCACGAAGCCGATCATGAATTGTTTCCGCCATACTCGTTTCTAGCGTATTATAAGATTAATTAAGGTTGTGTTGCCTGTCCGTCATTCGCTATAGAATTAAAATACCACATATCACATACCTACAGTTGTGATAATTTGCTGAATACGGTTGATTACACCTATATTCTAGCCCAGCACGCGGTAGATTTCTTCTATGGTCGTTTGTCCGGCGATAGCCTTCAGAAAACCATCCTGGCGCATGGTTAGCATGCCGCCGCGGACCGCAAGAGCCTCGATTTCTGGGGTTGACGTGACGGTACGTGACTGTTCCAGCAGATGCCGGATTTCGTTCGTCATTAAGAACTGCTCGCGGATAGCCAGCTGACCTTGGTAGCCGTACGGATTCTGGGGCGAAGCGCCCGGACGGTAGAGTTGCAGGCCCTGGAGGTTCGGGCGCTGGGTCCCCTCGGGCAGGCTATTGACTACTTCCTGAATGCGCGCAAGCATACCCGCCTCCGGCTGGTACGGCTGCTTGGTGCTGTCGTCCAGGCGGCGCACCAGACGCTGGGCCATGATGAGCCGGATTGCCGAAACAAACAACGGGTTTTGGCCGATCACGTCGCTCAGCCGGACCAATGCCGCTGCTGCGCTGTCGGCGTGGAATGTCGTCAGCACAGTATGGCCGGTCAACGCCGCCTGCAGAGCCGTCCGCGCCGTGTCGCTGTCGCGTACCTCGCCGATCATAATGACATCCGGGTCCAGGCGCAAAACAGCCCGGAGTTTATCGGCAAAGTCGGCAGTGCCGGAGTTATTGTCCCCGCCGCGAGCGGGTATTTGGGTTAAACCAGGAAACTGGTATTCCACCGGGTCTTCGATGGTCACAATCTTGCGTTCATCATTATTCAGCGAGTTCATGATGGAGTACAGCGTCGTCGTCTTGCCGGAACCGGTCGGCCCCACAACCATCACCAGGCCGCTCGGCTGGGCGATAATGGCATCAACTACCGCGCGTTCCGAAGGCGACAGACCCAACCGGTCCAACTGAAACATTTCCGGCTGCATGTTAAACAAACGCATGACAATGTCCATACCGTTGACGGTAGGCGCGGTTTCCAGACGGAGGTTAACATCTACCCGGCTGCCATCGGCCATAGTCACCACTTGCGCAATGTGCCCCTGCTGCGCATCGTCAGACGAAGTAGAAACATTCCCCGCGTTGGCAATGACCGATATCAGGACCCGGTATTTCTCGGAACTGATGTGGGCAATGGAATGCAGCACGCCGTCAATGCGGAGCCGGATTCGGACGTCTTCGGCCTGCGTCTCGATATGGATGTCCGAAGCGCCCAAACGGTACGCCTGGGATACCAGATAGGCCAGCATGTCATCGGCCCGTACTTGGTCAAGCGTTGCCGAGACGTTGCGGACCAGCTCGTCCGTACCAGCGGTACTGAGCGTGATATCCTGGTAGACTATCTTCTTCGGCGGATCGTACAGACTCATGTATTCGCGGTAGCCGGCATCGGAAATAATCGCGAAGGAAACAATTTGCTCAAGAAAACGCTTTTTCACCTCAGCCATGGCCGATTGCGGCGTGGTCGTTAGAATGCCGAACAGAACGTTGCTCTGGTCGGCATGCAACGGCACCATGCGCAACTGGTACAGCTCCGGCACACTCAGCAGATACTGAAAGAGCTGCTTATTCGGCAGCGTCGCGGTATCCACATAGTTTAGCCCTAGGATCCGGGCACGTTGCTGCGCGCTCCGTTCTTGTTCCATCCGGGCCGTGGCTGCCTGATCTTGTTGCATACTGTCTAGTATAAACCATAAGCGGCGGCCTCTGCGACTCCGTTTGCCCGGAACTGTGATCTTGACGGCTGCACCATTACATCGGAGTATAGGAGCATGCGGCGAATTATCCTGATTGTCCACAATGTACGCAGTTGCCATAATGTCGGCGCGCTGCTGCGTACCGCTGACGGCCTAGGCGTTGAACATGTTTACCTGACCGGTTATACGCCGTACCCGCAGCAAGGGCGTGACCGTGACAGCCGCTTGCCGCACCTGGCGCGGAAAATTGACGCGCAGATCCACAAAACCGCTCTGGGGGCAGAGCAATCGGTAGCCTGGACG
>JBGPNM010000068.1:0-4368 GCA_041487535.1 Candidatus Saccharimonadia bacterium | reverse complement strand
TGGAGGGCCAGGAGGGACTTGAACCCTCGACACCCTGCTTAAGAGGCAGGTGCTCTAACCAGCTGAGCTACTGGCCCGTCGTCGAAGCCTACGCGTACGTCTCGTTTTGCCGCCGAGGCGGCAAAAGCTTCGACTCTATGCTATGCTTCTCCTCTCAAAATTTCAAACAGTCGACTTCGCTCCTTGGTTTGAAATTTTGGTTTGAACCGCAGTCGCAACAGATGACACTTTAGCAAATTACCTCTGTTTTGGCAAGAAAACATTGTTAGGCGAGGTCGAGCAACTTCGCCAAAGCTGCTATGCACGAGATGGGCTAAGAAGCTTTTTCTCCGCCGGTCTTCGTCTTGTAGTATGACTGCACCTGGTACAAGAAATACAGCGCGATGGCGGTGCCGATGAGCGAGGAAATTAGTCTGCCGACGCCGTCGTAACTGCCGTTAAAGGCTAAAAGGACACCGTACAGGGCGTTGACTAGTGCGCTCAGAAGCAGCATGTTCCAGCCGTTCCGTGACCGCGCCTTCAGGCCCGGATACGCCATAAACAGGATTACCGCATCGGCGACCAGTACGAGCAAACCGACCCAATAGAATAATCCTAAGTGGTTAACAGGTGCGCTTATGCCATACATGCCGTACATCTGGTTGGTATACGCTGTAAGCGCATTATAAATATGCCCGACGTGCCAGAGACCCCAAGCTGCAAGCAGCTGCAGAACACCGAATATAATGGCCAGGACAGGCCAGGCCTTCACGAGCCAGTCTTTTGCGCCTTTCGGCAATGCGGGCAAAGCCTTAAAAATTGGCTCAAGCTGTTTGGCGAGGGCGTTCAAAGCATCCATCGTAGCACTCCTATCATTATTACTTAGTTACTACATTACTCTTATGCTGCCGTTTTGAGTAGTGTTTCATATGTAATATTGTGACACGCAAGGAAATTTAATAGTTTGTATGCTGGTGAGTATGCGGTTTGGGACAAGCTGAAATAAGTGGTAGCATAAGTACAACATATAGCGACAAGGAGGCGAACGATGCTCGCGGCACTGAACAATCTGGCGGTGAATTATTCGTATAATTACAATTATACTAATCCGGTTACGACAACAAGCGGCCATTCCACGCCTCTGGCCCTGGTCGTTATCTTGGCGGTAGTGGGAATAGGGGCTCTGGCTCTGCTGATTCTTCTAATCGCGGCGGCCTGGAAGGTCTTTACAAAAGCTGGGCGGCCGGGCTGGGCGATATTCATACCATTTTACAATTCGTGGCTGCTGGCGGAAATGGCGGGACGACCGGGCTGGTGGGGGCTCTATCCGCTGTTAGGCGTAGTGCCGTTCGCAGGTTGGTTGGCATCGTTTGTCGTGTTCGTGGTGCTCTGCGTGGGGCTTGCGCGGAATTTTGGTAAAAGTGATCTCTTCGGCGTTTTTGGGCTGGCAATATTTAACTTTGTCGGTTTCCCGATCCTGGCTTTCGGTTCGGCTGAGTACCGCCCGGATGGGGCATCGGATTCCGACCGGGATGAGCCGCCGTACCCTAAAATTACCGCGGAACCAGAAGCATAAGACAGTTCCAATGATCACGACAAGCCTGTAGCATAGCTGTGCCTGGAGTCAGAGATGACAGGTACGGCGTAACGTTATACAATAAGGCCCGTGAAACTACTGAACGGCAGTGAACTAGCAGGCTACATTAAAGAACGGCAGGCGCGGGACGTGCGAGCGTTGCGTCAGTCGAGCCATGTAGCGCCAAAGTTGGCGATTGTACAAACTACGGATGATCCCGTTATAGAGACATACGTGCGGTTGAAGCAGCGCTACGGCGCGGACATCCATGTGGACGTAGACATCCACCGCGTCCGTCAGTCCGAGGCGCGCGGGCTGATCGCGCAGCTCAACGGCGATGCGGCCGTCTCCGGTGTGATCGTGCAGCTGCCGCTGGCCGATCCTGGCCAAACAGATGAGATTGTGAACATGGTAGCACCCGGCAAAGATGTCGACGCGCTGGGCGCCAAGGCGCAGTTTGAGCCGGCGACGCCGATGGCCATCCTCTGGCTGCTGGCTGGCTATAACGTAAGCTTAGCGGGTAAGAAGGTACTGCTCGTTGGCCGCGGCAAGTTGGTCGGCGCACCGTTAGAAAAGATTCTGCGTGCTTCAGGTATTGATGTGCTGGTGGCTGACCGTACCACCGCCGATTTTCAGGCTAAGGCGTTGGCGGCCGACGTTATCATAACGGCTACCGGCAGCCCTGCAATCCTAAATGCCAGTATGGTGAAGCAGGACGCAGTTGTGGTAGACGCCGGCGTGGCGAGCGAAGGCGGTAAAACCGTCGGGGACGTCGCGCCCGATGTCTACGCGCGCGCCGATCTGACTGTCACCCCCGCCAAAGGCGGCGTAGGCCCGCTGACCGTCTGCGCGCTGTTCGAAAATACTATCCGCGCCGCCCGCGACTCTCTCACTCCTGGATCCAATTAAACAATAGTTGCCAAATTTGGCGGTGCCTTACGTTATCGCGGCCGTAATACGTTCGGTTGCATACAAAAGCGCAGACTTTGCCATTGCCAGGGTTAATTGCTAATAACGAACCGGTAAAACCGGTGTGGGAGTATACGCCAGGCGTGCGCTTTATTCCGCCATCCGGTGTTTTATAGCGCAGCCACCAACCTATGGCCTGCGGATTCGTGCTGGCAGGATCGTAATCGCGAAATAAAGCACGTTGCAACGCCGCAGTTTTGACGATACTGCCATCAAGCCACGCTTGGCCGAAAGCTGCTAAATCTTCGGAAGTTGAAAATACCCCAGCATGTCCGGATAAGCCGCCGAGCATTCTGGCGGTTTCATCGTGGGTTACTCCGACGACCGTTGTACCTTCCGCAATTTCCGTGGGAGGGGTTGCTATGTTGCACTGGGCAATGCCCGAGCTGGTATACGTTTCATTTAGGCCTAAAGACTGGAACAGTTCATGCATAAGATCGGTCAATGGATGTCCGCTCACTTTTTCCGCGACTTCGCCCAGATACAACATTTCCAGGTTAGCGTATTCAATATGGTCCGCAGCCTGTACCGGGGGTACTATCTGCATCAGTGCACTGTACAGATCTTTATCGGTAAGATAATTCCGCCGGTAATCGCTTAGCGATATCGGGAAATGAACGCGGTGCGTCAGAAGGTCAATCATCCGCAATTTAGAATTTCTGAAGTTATCCAAAAATTTCGCGCCGGTATCGTATATGGACAGCTTTCCGCTTTCATGCAGCTGCAAAATGATCGCGGTCGTGAACATCTTGGTGATGGATGCTAAATCATAGACGGTGTGGGGAGTAACTTGCGGACTAGCTTGGTCGCTATAGTGTCCGTAGGCGCGTGATACTGTTCTGCCGTTAGTATTCGCGGTAACGGAGCACCCCGGAGCAGCACCATCATGGATCAGCCGTTCAATTTCTTCAAAAGCTGAGTTGTCCATAAATGTCCGGCGGCATTAGGTGCGCAGCCGGGGCTTTATAGTCGAAGTCATCCGGCAGCTCAAACTGATATTTTGCTTTGAGTTCGGGGTAGATTTTGACGGCAAGGCGCATGGCGGCACGAGACTCTTTGATCTCGCCGACGCATTCCAGCGGCTTGTCGCCTTCTATGCCGAGCAGCTGCCGGTAGGTCGGCTCCAGCTCTGGCGTTAGCAGCAAGTTCTTGCCGCTGAAAAGCGCTTCCATTTTATCTCGAGGCACGAACGGCGTGAGGACCAGGAAGATAAAGGCGCATTTAGGGCAGGTGCCGTCCCAAAACAGTTTGTGGCTGTCTAGGGTGAAGGCGTGGTTGCAGGAGCTGAAAACGTCGTGATACTTATCGTAGCCGATCTTGGAAAACAGCTCGGCAATGCACAGCTCGCTTAAGGGGCGCAGCAGGGAATAATATCGGACATGATCGCCCAAGGTACGCGCCAAATGTGTCTGGAAGTCGGCTTCGAATTCTTGGGATTTTGAGTATTGATGGTTGATGGCTACGCCTTCGTACTGTAGTGTGGGTTCGTTGGCGGATTGCTCGTTGGACACCACCACGTCGCGCTGTCCAGACAGCACGGCGACCACCGATCCGACGCACGCCAGAATGGCGGAAATCGGGATATGGCCGTTCCGCGCACCGTTTGCGTTGAGTTCCAACAGGCTTTTATCGAACGTTCGCTCCACCCAATAGTGGGGCAGACCGGTACGCTCCACTTGCGGCGTCAGCTGCGGCCGGTGATTGACGCTCCAGGTGGCGGGATTGTCCAGCTTGCCGCGCAAGAGCTCGACGCTTACCAAAGAGTCTTTACCGCCGCCGATGCCGATAAGCAGGCCCGTATTTGACAATGCTGCGGGCGGCGGCGCCGGACGGCTGGCGGTCGC
>JBGPNM010000067.1:0-4790 GCA_041487535.1 Candidatus Saccharimonadia bacterium | reverse complement strand
GCCGGCCGTCGCGGCCAGCGAACCTAATATATCCTGGTTGGTGCTGGCGCTGACCAGTGCGGTACCGCTGGTGAACGCCATAACCGCGCTGCCGCCGGTAACGCCGACGGTGAAGTTGACCGTAGCTACCAGCTGGTCGCCGGTAAGCGGCGCGCTGCCGCCGCTAATGCCACGTCCGATTGTTACCTGGCCGGCGCTGCAGGTTGCCTGAGCCTCTATACCAAATACGCTCGCGGACGCGTCTATGCTCGTACACGTGACTAAGCTGGTCGGATAGCTGAAGTTGGCCTGGACGGCGTTCACGCCAGTCGTACCGCTGTTTTCGCGTACCTGTACGCTGAATGTTGCACCCGCCTTAAACGACTGCGATGCCGGACTGAGGTAGACGGTGGGCGGCGTGGGCGCGGCCTTGCTGAATAATATGTAGAGTCCGCCGGCACCAATGATGAGGGCGAATATAGCGAGAACGCCGGGCTTGAACCCCCAGGAAGATCGTACCGCGAATAGTTTCTTGTGCCCGTGAGCCTTTGGCGTTGCGGCTTCACCGGCGGCTGCTTTTGTAGATGGTTTAGATCGCATATTGTTATGTATGTATTGCCAGTAGTAGCGCCTGATGCTAAGTCCTTCCTATATACCATACTACGGAAGTAGTTCTGTTGCATATGGTTCAGCGCGGGCTGAGGAAAAAGACTTACTTTCGTAATCTTTCCGTCTTCTGGCTTGGTGTGATTGGCCAGGCGTATAGCCGGGGCCGTGCGTTGACTCAGCAAGCATTAAGTTTCGAATGCGACAATGATAGGGTAAAGCCTGCGTGAGCTCGATACTTGGGCCGTTGCGCTCAAGCGCCGGCACTGTGAATATAAGTATGTTTTTTTGGGAAATTTGTAGTATAAGTGATAGTCTATGCAACGACTTAAGGGCTTCCCCAACGTACGGCGTGTCCTGAGCTCTTCCCCTCGGGCTGTCATGACTGTCGCGGTGTTTGCCATCGGCTATCTGTTCATCTATCAAACTCCGGCTAGCGGCATCTTTGGGCGTTGCTCCGTGCTGCATTCTTGTTTTCATAAAGCGCAAGCATCGGCCTGTCTTCCAACCGCAACGTATGAAGCGGCGTGCAAGCGGACACCGCAGGTGCTCGGTACCGGTCAGCTGGCGGCTGCGACGCCTATCCAGCATGTCGTGGTGATTATGATGGAAAATCACACCTTCGATAACATGTTCGGCCGCTTTCCGGGTGCGAACGGCGTTCTGCTGCCCGCTGCGTCCAACCCGCCGCGGTCTGATTTCGACCATCAAAGCGCTGCGTATGCTGCGGCGAATGACAGGGGAAAGCTGGATGAGTTCCCGGCGCGTGGCCTGATGCAATATACCCAAGCCGACATACCAGCGTACTGGAACTACGCGCGGCAGTTCGGGCTGGGCGACAACTTTTTTACTTCGGCCTCAACAAACAGTGCGCCGAACCACGTTGCGTTAATCGCCAGCCAAACCGGCGGCAATAACGATTCCGGTTCGGGTCAAGGTTGCGGATCGGTCAACAACTGGCTAGTATATTCGCGTAACAAGAGCGGCGCGTTGTACTGGTCGTACCCCTGTTACAACATCCCAAGCCTTCCTGGTATGCTCTCTTCGTACCGTATGTCGTGGAAGTACTATACCGATCCTAACATCATCCCTTTGGACGCGCCGCAGCTGATCCGGGGGACCTACAACTCACCACACGATATTCATAACGCCAGGCAGTTTGTGCGTGACGTTCAGGCAGGCGATATGCCGTCCGTCGCGTGGATTATGCCCGCCAGCAATAATAGCGATCACCCTGCATTAGCATTCCAGCCCGGCGAAAACTTTGTCTCCAACATCGTTAACGCAGTCATGGATAGTCAATATTGGAGCAACACCGCCATTTTTCTGACGTGGGACGATTGGGGCGGCTTTTACGACCACGTGGCGCCACCGGCCGTTGACAGCACCGGGCTGGGAGCGCGCACGCCGCTGATTGTTATTTCGCCGTACGCCAAACACGGCTACATTTCGCATAACCGCGGGGAATTCGTATCAATCAACAAGTTTATTGAAGAAAATTGGAATTTGCCCTACCTGGGAGCGCGTGACGCGAATCCGGGGCTGGATAATTTAATGAGCTATTTCGACTTTAAGCAGCAGCCGCAGCCGCCTTTTGAGCAAAAAGCGCTGCCCTACACCGGAACGCTGCTTGTTCCGCCGGTTGTCCCCAAAAGCGGCGGCATTGGCGGTGCCGGCTCTATCTGGCCGACGGAGGGCCTGACCGGCGATACGTATATGTATAGTGTCCTCTATATGCCCACTGCCGTGCCGGAGGTCCATAACATTACCATCGACGGCAGTAATACCTATCTCATGACAGATGCCGGCAAAGAGCAGGGAGGGGAGCTGTATCAGTATCAGGCCCGTTTGCCGCTTGGCCATCATACGTATGCTTTTACCTTCTCGGAGCCTCGCGGCGGTACCATAACTCTGCCATACGGCAGCGCGCCGTTTCCGGGCCCCGACGTGCAGCCCTTCTCGGTGCACGTGGCTTTTGAGCCGAGGGGAACAGTGCTAAGGGGCGCGCTGGTAACGTATGTTGCGATGTATAAATCTACGCAGGGCAAGGCGCCAAGTCGGGCTGAACTGGATATTGACGGGGTGCCCCACCATATGCAGTGGTCGGGCGCCACCACGTATGCACAGGGCGTCAAGTATACCTTTACAACCAGCAGTTTGGGGCAAGGCGAGCACTACTACCGGACGGTCTTTGATGACGGCACCGGCCCGATCGCCTTTGAAGGCACTGAAAAGCCCACGGTTATTCCGTTTACGCTAACCAAAGCTTCAGTGACGCCAGATAGCGGCACTGTAGTGACACTGTTTACGTTCCGTGTGACGTATACTCATTCGCAAGGGATAGAGCCGAAGCGGGCCGAGGTTGACGTCGATAACGTGCCGTATCCTATGACACTCGTCAAAGGCAGCCCCTTCACCGGAGCTACCTACCAGGTTACGAAAGTTCTACCGGCGGGCGAACATACCTTTGCGTTTATTTTCGCCGATAATCTTTCGACCTGGACTTCCCCCGTTTCGCCCGGTACCTTCAACGGGCCGCTGGTGGGAGGGGGTGCCGCGGCTGCGACGAATTCGGTTAACCGCAAGACCCCCAGCCATGATACTAACCCCGATTTCCCGTTCAATTTTTCGGACAGCGATAACTAAGCCTGCTACCCCGTGCAGGCTTTGCCTGCCTGGGTATTTAGCCTATACTAGCCGGTAATGAAGCTTTCGCGTCTGCACCAACATGCCGAGACCGAGCCGTACTGGCATGTCTACCTTGCCGTAGTGGTCGCCATATGCCTGCAGTTCGGCTTAAGTAATAAGCTGACAGTCGGACCGAAGTACCTTGTCACTGGGCTGGAACTGTTGCTGCTGGCCGCGCTGATACTCTTTGCGCCTCATAAGCACCGGACTATATTACACCTCCGGCGGGGCGTCGCCATACTCTTCGTTGCGGTCATCTCACTCGCGAATGTCTCGTCGCTTGTTTTAATTATTCACGATCTCTTTACTTCATTCAGCACATCAGGCCGCCAGCTACTGGTGTCGGCGCTGGCCATCTATCTGACGAACATTATTATTTTTGGCTTATGGTATTGGGAACTGGACGACAACGGCGGGCTGGGGCAGGATACGGCAAACGGCGCGGCAGACTTCCTGTTCCCCCAGATGACTCTCAAAAGTATCCAACGGGGCGGCCGAGCTTGGGCGCCTGCCTTTATGGACTACCTGTACCTGTCCGTTACCAACGCCAGCGCCTTCAGCCCCACCGACACGCTGCCGCTGACGCACCGCGCCAAATTGCTGATGACGTTGCAGTCGGTGACCTCGCTCATCACCATCGTGCTGGTGACCGCCCGAGCGGTCAATATACTCAGCTAAGCGAAGGCAACGAGCGCGTGAGATGTCTTTTCGGAATGGGAGATAGCTGTTTGTTTTGTATATGCCATGAGTGTTATCGCGCAAAACCGAATCGGCCGCTAGAAAGTACCTTATTTTGAATTAGTCATCCGCTTGAGATACAGTGTGTGAGCGTATCATGCATGTCCGCAATATGCGGACGGAAAACGAGACGGCAAACTCGAGCGAGCTGTGCACAGTAAACGTGAGACAGGAGTGTGTTATGAACGAACGAAATGCCGGATCGGATGGTCCCGAAGACGAGGATGAGCCAGGCAACATAATGGTCGTGTAGATGTCACAGAGAACAATCTTGAAAATTATGTGCATCTTGTGTCTGGGCTATCCGATGATGAAGCTGCAGCAATTGAAAACGAGCCTCAGCAGGGAGACGACAGTTGATTTTGCCGGCATTGCCGGCGATGCGCTACGGCAGTAAAACATTACGCACATGCTTGACTTGTCTGCCTGACGGACTATATTCATTATGTGGTTATTAAATTAGTCACGCAGTAATTAACTAAGGAGAAAACATATGCGCGAACAGGAACCCACTCCACCAGGGGGCGAACTTGATAAACAGGCGACGTTTGATCTAATAGAACAACAAAGACTTGCCGCAGTGGAGCAACAAAAGCTTGAGCAGGAGTCCCAGCAGGAACAACAGGAGGATACTCCGGCCGAGGAGTAGTTTGAACTGTATGAGGCGTGAAGCAGGCTTTAGCAAGGGAAGCTACGCTATGTTGACTTTGCGCCATCAGTAAAGTACGCATTAATCGCAATACTTTTTCGAACAGTTGTGTTAGTAAATATTTCAAAAT
>JBGPNM010000066.1:0-4893 GCA_041487535.1 Candidatus Saccharimonadia bacterium | reverse complement strand
GACCGAACTTATGCGTTCGGTCGACTATACAAAATTCCGGGATCCGAGCTTCCTGGCCAGATTTGGCATACCAGGCACGGTTGCGTCGGTATTGTTCACCAAAGGCGCATATAAAGGCGATTATTTTCGCCGGTGGCTTGGAACGGAACTGGAGAAGCTTGGCGTCCGTACCTTCGGTGATCTGAAACTAACAGACGATTGGGCTAAAGCTCTGCCGCCCGAAGAGCGGTACAAGTTGGTTGTGGTAGCGTCGGATGTCTCCCACGGACGTATGCTGCGTTTGCCTTGGGACTATAGCAAGTACGGGCTTGATCCGGACAAGCAGCTTGTGGCCGAAGCGGTGCGCGGGTCTATGTCCATCCCCTTTTTCTACCAACCGGTGCATATGAAGGGCAGCTATCTGGTGGATGGCGGCCTGCTGTCCAACTTCCCGATTGATCTGTTCGACTCTACAAACGGCTGGCCGACATTTGGCATCAAGCTCTCTGCCCGGCCCGCTGCCGGAGCGGTTCCTAACCCGGTCCATAATATAGTCGAGTACGCCAAGGCAATTTTAGCTACCGCTACGAACGGACATGACCAGATGCATATTGACAACCCCTGTACCCAGGCACGTACCATGTTTGTTGATGCAGCTAAGATTGTTGCGACGGATTTTGACATCACACCCGACCAGCAGCAGTTCCTCTACCAGAGCGGCCAGGCTGCAGCGCAGAAATTCCTGAAAACCTGGGATTTCGAGAAGTATAAAGTGACATGTCCGATTCACTAATGTTGGACAATTTTGTCTAGTTCTCTGCCTGATGCGCCTGCGATTTTCTGACGATTGCGTAGTGTTGCTGCAGATATTCTAGATCGGCGACTGTCGCGTCGATGGCTTGCGCAGCAGCTGGGTTGTCGCGCGAAAGTTCCAGACCGATTGCTTCAAGCGTAGTGGCCAGGGTAATAAAGTAGTCCCGCGAGCGGACAGCAGCGTCAAGCCGCGGGTTTTCGCGCGATGCGTAGTCGCGTACGGTAGCTGTGTGCCCGGGGAAATGCCGGATTATGCCGGTCGGCAATGACAAAATGTATGCTTCATTCATGGGCGCGCTCCGTTATCTTTGTATAAGCGCTGTCAGCGATAACCAGGTGATCGAGCAGATCAATACCGAGCAGTTTGCCGGCTTGTAGCAGTTGTCTGGTGACAGCACGATCTTCGGCGGTTGGTTCTAAGCTGCCAGAGGGGTGATTGTGCGCGACGATTATCGCGACGGCGCCATGCTCGATGGCCGGCCGGAAAACTTCGCGGGGATGGACGATATTGGCCGTCAGGCTGCCGACGGAAATTATTTCGTCGTGAATCACCTGGTAGCGGCTGTTAAGATACAGCCCTCGGAGCTGCTCTTTGGTGCTGTAGCCCATTGCCTGAAGATACTGGTAGGCTTGCTCGGCGTTGCGCACGTACACGGCCTTGCCGGCGTGATTAGCGAAAAAGCGGCGGCCGAGTTCGAACGCTGCGATAATCTGGCAGGCTTTGGCAAGCGGGATGTCCAGCGCCTCTGCCATCTTCTGCGGGTTTGATTCGCTGGCGATGGATTTCTCGCCGTACTCCTTGACAATGCGCTCGGACATTGCCAGCACTTCTTCTTTGCGTGTGCCGACACCCAGTAATACGGCGACTAACTCAGCGACGCTGAGATTTTTCGGGCCAAGCCGCTGTAATTTCTCACGCGGCTTCTGCTCTTTCGGCAGGTCCTTGACCCTCAGTATGTATTGATCAATATGCTCGCCAATTACCAGATCGTGCTCCTGAAGGTCGTAGGTGCTAGTGCCCGCAAGCGTCGATTGCATACGCTCCAGTATAACCCCAGCTTATCAAGTAGCAATGCGTGTTTTGGCATGTACATGCCTTGCTCAGATCTAGTCTTCGTCTTCACCTGTGTCGACGCCTAGTTCACCACTAACGGGCAAATGACCGTTCATCCAGATGTGCTTCTGGGGGTCGGTCGGGCTATTGTCGTTCATAACGTTCCTCCTCCCACACTAAACAATGTGATAGGTCTGCCAATATAACGCAGCGAGTAATCTTACAAAGCACCTAGTTGGTACTGCGTGCCGCCGCTGATGCCGAAGAATTCTTCAAGTGTCTGGATATTACGGCGGTGCATTTCGTTTGCTAACGCCGTGCCGACATAGCGGACGTGCCAGGGCTCGTATTCGTAGCCGGTAGTTTGCTCCTTACCCGCAGGGTAACGGATAATAAAGCCGTAAGTATAGGCGTGCGCGGCCAGCCACTTGCCTTCCTTTGTTTCGCCAAAACAGGCGGCGATGTTGCAGGCGGGCTGGCTGGTGCCGCCGAGGTCGGCTGCCAGCCCGGACTGATGCTCGCTGTAGCCGGGCCGGGCACTTTGCCGGTCGGCTGCGGCCTGCCCCTGGCTGCGCACGTATGAGTTGTACAGGCTGACCTGGAAGCTGTACGAGCGGTAACCGCTTTGCAGATTAAGGTATACACCTTGCGACCCGGCGTCCGCCACCATGTGTTCCAGGGCAGGCGCCACCACGTTGCTTACCTGCCGTTCGTCGTTTGTAATGTTGTTGCGCAGCGGAATGTCAGGGACGGTAAGCCGTGCTGGTACATAGGCTTTCGGTGTCAGCGGGTGCCGCTTATTAACCACTACCCACAAGCTGGCAGGATCAGCTGTGCTGTGCGCGTGCGTATCAAAGCCGACCTGTTGGGCTTGCTTATTGCCCGTTGAGGTTTGCGAAATACGGTGCGGATTGCGATGCCATAATGGTGCTGCCACCCTGCCGGCGGCGGTTGCCAGCAATACTACCAGTAAGGCCGCGGCCAGTATCACGATGTAGCGTTTCGCCATGTTATGTACTATACCTCGCTCCGGCCGGCAAGTTAAGCTTGCCGCACGTATAGCTTTTGTTATACAGTTAGCATTAATAATTATAAACGTACCATGCCAAAAACTAACGTTACCGCCGCAGATTTCATTGTGCCGCTGGATATGAACGGCTTGTCCGGCCGGATGCTGCATATGCCGGCGCCCAACGGCAAGGCGGCGGAAACGCTGTTTGTCTATGGGCAACACTCCTCGCTGGAACGCTGGTGGGGATTGATGCAATATATGAACCGTTTCACGGCGGTTACGGCGCCCGACTTGCCCGGGATAGGCGGTATGGATAGCTTCTATAAAATCGGTAAAAAGCCGACGATTGATAATTTCGCCGACTACCTTGCCGCCTTCGTGAAAATGCGCTACAAACGCAAAAAAGTTGTTATTGTGGGCATGTCGCTCGGCTTTGTGATAGCTACCCGCATGCTGCAGCGCTACCCGGAGCTAAAGAAGAACGTTGAGCTGCTGGTGAGCCTAGTCGGCCTGGCGCATGCCGATGACCTCCGCTTTAGCCGCAAGCGTTACTGGTTTTACCGGATATTGGTAGGTACGCTTTCCCACTGGCCGGCAGCACTGTTTTTCCGCTACGGCTGTCTCAATAGCCGGATACTCCGGACTTTCTACCATCGGACGTATCAAGCTAAGAGCAAATTTGCCGCTGCGCGCAGCCTTGAGGAGCACCGACGGTTCATGGATGTCGAAGTGTGGCTTTGGCAGCATAACGATGTGCGGACGCATGCCGTCACCACGCGCGAGATCCTGACGCTTGACAACTGCCGTACACGCGTGGATATGCAGCTCTGGCATGTCGTGACCGACGTGGACCAGTACCTTGATGTGCACCGGGTGGAGCAACATCTGCGCGTTATATTCACCGACGTACATATTGCCCGTTCCAAGCTTAACCATCATGCGCCAAGCATCATTGCCAACGAGCAGGACGCCGCGCCGCTTATCCCTCCCAAGCTCCGCCGCGTTCTCGCCAGATTGTCATAATCCTTTTGCAGGGTCCGAACGGACAGGACAGCGTGCGCCTGCGTCCGGGGTGATGGTATAATCAAATATAATTATGAAAATTGGTCTGGTATGCCCGTATAACATTGCGCTTGGCGGCGGCGTGCAGGAAATTATACGCGCCATGCATGCGCAACTGACCAGTCACGGCCATACGGTCAAGATAATTACCGCAAGGCCGCGTGAGCTCGGCGACGCTGACACGGCGGACATGATTTTTCTGGGCAGAGCCATTGACGTGCAATGGCCCAACCATACCACCGCGCCGTTGTCTTCGGGTTTGAGCATGGAAGCGATTGAACAGGTTATGGAGTCAGAAAAGTTTGACATCCTCCATTTTCACGAACCCTGGGTGCCGGCGCTCAGCCGTCAGATACTCAGCACCAGCCGCAGTGTTAACATCGCCACGTTCCACGCCAAAGTGCCCGAAACGATCATGAACCGTACGCTCGCCATGGTCGTCACGCCGTATATGCGTGCCGTGCTGAAGGATCTGCACGAACTAACTGCAGTATCAGGGCCGGCTGCCGAATATGTGAGCAGCCTGACTGACCGGCCGATTACGCTTATCCCTAATGGCATTGACCTGAACCACTTTCCCTTCAGGCCCCGGCCGCAAGCGGGTTCCCCGAAGACAATCCTCTACATCGGCCGGCTTGAGTCGCGTAAGGGTTTGAAATACTTGCTGCAAGCTCATAGTTTGCTGGCTCAAGGCGACGAACAGGTGCGTCTGCTTATAGCCGGCAGCGGACCGGACCGCCATAAACTGGAGACGTACGTAAATGAGCTGCACATTCCAAACGTAGAGTTTCTTGGCTATGTGAGTGACGAAAAGAAAGTAGAGCTGTTGGGAACGGCAGACCTGTTCTGCTCGCCGGCGGTCTTCGGCGAAAGCTTCGGTGTTGTGCTGCTGGAAGCCATGGCCAGCGGCCTGGTAACTGTTGCCGGTGACAATAGCGGTTATGCGTCAGTAATGCAAGGTTTAGGCGCGTTG
>JBGPNM010000065.1:0-5066 GCA_041487535.1 Candidatus Saccharimonadia bacterium | reverse complement strand
TGCGAAGACACAAGAGAAGACAACGTGACCAAGCGAACAGCATACAAACCAGCATGTACCAACAAAAATGGGAGGTTATAAAACCGAGCATTCAGCTAGCGCTGGAAGCTCGGTTGGGAGGGTGAAAGTGCGAAATGCGTGAAAGTGTAGGAAATATGTTCCGTGACCCCTTTTACTTTGGTATACTTGAACAAACCCAACAAACGACCGACTTGCGTACTATTCAACTGAACTTTGAGCCAATGATTGACCAAGATACTTATAATCAGGTCCAAGCTCTAGCTTATACCCGAAAACGTGATACTAGCTCCAAGAAAAGATTAGAGTTCAAGCCACTCGCTCGAATGGTTTACTGTTGTGTATGTAATGATACAAGGTGGATGCAAGCTGGTAAAAACAAGCCTGGCGGAAGCGAACATCGTGTTCTTTCATATCGTTGCGATAATAAAGAATGTACTCGCACCGTTAAGTCGGTTAGGGCGTTTTATATCTTTGATGCAATATATGAGCTACTAGAAAAGCTAGAGCTAACAGACGAAGCGTATGAGCGTTATAGCAAGCGTATAGACAGCTTCACTGACGCAAAGATTATCAAGATTAAACAAGATATTGCCAGTAAACGAGGGGCTTATGCCCACAAAAAGAAAGAGCTTGATGACTTGTCGCTTGGTCTTGGTAAAATCAACCGCAGTTCACCAGCATACGCAATTAACGAAGATAAAATCGAACAGCTTGCCAATGAAACCCAAGGATTAGACGAAGATATAGACAAGCTCAAGGAAAAGATTGCAAATCCAAGTAAAATCAAGCTTACCAAAGAGCAGTTCTTGAACCTCGTAAAATTAGCTCCTGACAAGATGAGAGCAGGTTCAGCAGTTGAAAAAGACCGTGTTGCAAGCATTTTGTT
Source organism: Candidatus Saccharimonadia bacterium (assembly GCA_041487535.1). Taxonomy (GTDB): domain Bacteria; phylum Patescibacteriota; class Saccharimonadia; order Saccharimonadales; family UBA4665; genus JANWHZ01. The sequence continues at coordinate 4,159 of JBGPNM010000065.1, read as the reverse complement.
CTTGAACCTACGTGTAAATGACAAAAACGACCTCTCCGTCATCTGGAAAGAGCCGTTTGATAGCTTGGTAAAAGCTATTGAAATGTCGTCTGGTGCGCGAGAGAGGACTTGAACCTCCACGCCTTGCGGCACTAGCTCCTAAGGCTAGCGTGTCTACCATTCCACCACTCGCGCTCGAAGGTAATGAGACAAACCCCCAAAGGGTTTTTCTCATCGCGCGGGGCGCCGGAGTAAATCCGCCGCTCCGGCTGCTCTTTTCCTAACAACCCAACAGCCGTTATTTTACGAGATTGATTGGCAAAACGCCAGAGATGTATGGCTAATTCAGATTAGTCACAGCACGGAGGCGTTTGATGCGGGCATTCAGCTCGGCATAGCGGGTAACGTCCTCGCCCCTGTCTATAAACTCGCGGGCGGCCTGACGGGCGCGGGTAATCAAGTGAACATCCGTGAGCTTGGCGATGCGCAAGTCCAATTGGCCGTGTTGGAACGTACCGTAAATGGCACCGGGGCCGCGCATCTCCAGGTCGAGCTCTGCCAGTTTGAAGCCGTCGTTGGTGCGTTCCAGTGCCCGTAGCCGTGCCGACGGCGCGCGGGCATCGCTCATCATCAGGTAGCAATATGCCGGGTGCTCGCCGCGGCCCACCCGGCCGCGCAGTTGGTGAGTCTGTGCCAGACCAAAGCGGTCGGCGCCTTCTATCAGCATGATGCTGGCGTTCGGCACGTCCACACCTACCTCGATAACGGTCGTGGATACTAATATGTCCAGCCGGTGATCGACGAAGGCTTGCATCACGTCATTCTTCTCGGACGGCTTCATCTTGCCGTGCAGCAGGCCGACCCGATACTCTTTAAAATCTCGCTTTGCCATTTGCTCGAAGATTTTTTCGGCGGCACTTGCTTGCAGCGCGTCCGATTCGGTAATGAGCGGACAAACTACGAAGACCTGGCGGCCCTGCTCCAGCTCCTGTCGGAGGCGTACATACAGCTGAGCCCGGGAGTTAGGTGAACATATTTTGGTTGTAATAGGCTGGCGTCCGGCCGGTTTGGCATCCAAAACCGATATATCCAGCTCACCGTACAGCGTCAGCGCCAGGCTGCGCGGAATAGGCGTAGCGGTTAAATTCAGGACGTGCGGCATATGGCCGGCTTTGGCCATCAGTTCCTTCCGCTGTTCAACACCGAAACGGTGTTGTTCGTCTATAATCACGAGTTCCAGCCGGTGCATGTCTACTTTATCCTGAATCAGCGCATGCGTGCCGACGATGAAGCGCATATCGCCCCGTGCGATGCTCTGGTGTGCCAACTGCTTCTGCGCGGGAGCCATGCCGCCAACCAGCAAGCCGACGTGCCGGTCCAAACCAAGCGGACGGAGCAATTGCGCCAGTGTCTCGGCGTGCTGGCGTGCCAGAATTTCGGTTGGTGCCATCAAAGCGACCTGGTGGCCGTGGTGCAGCACCATTACCGCCGCCATAGCTGCTACTACCGTCTTGCCCGAGCCAACGTCACCTTCCACCAGACGGTTCATGGGACGGTCGCGCTGCATATCAAGGTATATTTGCCAGATAGCTTTGCGCTGCGCATCAGTCAGCTTAAACGGCAAATGGCCGACAAACTCTTTGGCCACGTACTCCTCGAATGGCACAGCAGGCGCGTATTCGCTCATGATTTCCAGCTTATTCAGCAGGCTGGCCAGACTCAGGCCAAATACTTCCTCGAAGCCAAGGCGTTCGCGGGCTGCAGCCAGCGCCTCGCTGCTGGCGGGAAAATGCAGTTGCTCCACCGCCTCGGCGCGGCTTATAAGCTTGTGCGCTGCCAACAGCCAATCCGGCAGCGTTTCCGGCAGTGAATGCATAAGCGGCGTAACTGCCTTCAGCACCAGGCGGATCTGCCGGGAAGACAGGCCTTTTGTCTCGCGGTACACCGGGACGATGCGGGCAGTATTCACCGGGAACTCACTAACCGCCTCTACGCTAGGGCTGGTAATGGCAAACCGCTGCCGGGCCAGCTCGAATATGCCGGAAACAAAATATTCCTGCCCGGCCCGCAGCGATGTCACGCGGTAGGGCTGGTTGAACCACACCAGCCGGACGCTGCCGGTGTCATCTGTGACGATCGCTTCGGTAACGTGCATGCCGCGCCGCACATAGCGGCCGGCCAGTTGCCCGATCTTACCCTTAATCGTCACTATGCCGGGCCGCAAACGCCGGATCGGACTGACTGTAGAATAGTCATCATACGTCCGCGGGTAGTAATCGATTAACTGGCCCAGCGTTGTTACGCCTAAGCGTGCATACAGCTTGGAAGACGCCTCGCCCACCCCTTTGAGCAACCGGATGCTATCATCAATCCTCATTATCACTTAAGTATACGTGGCGGCCGTAGTTGGAGTGTACTAGTCGGCTTTACGAACCAAGAAAAAAATGCTCGGGCCGAAATAGATCGATGCCATTGGCACCTGCAGCAACCGTTCGGTTGCCAGCATAGCCTTCAGCGGCAGGTTGTGCTTAAGCCACGGGCTCCGTAAATTCGAGACAGACAACTCACGCTCAACCCGCAATCCGGCATGAGCCAGCTGGCGGATCACGGTATGCGGGTTGTGGTTGACGAACGGAATTTCACCTTCCTTGCGATTTTCGGAAGAACGGATATCAACGGGCTTAAGCGGCAACCGTTGTCCTCGCACCAGGTGCTTCAAGCGGTTACGGGCGTGGGCGTAGTTTGCCATCTCGATGATGGCATATCCGTCATCCGTAAGCACGCGGGCGATCTCTGCCAACTCCGCCGTCGGGTCCGGCAAATGGTGCATGACCCTAACCATAGTCACCAAGTCTACCGATGCATCGGGCAGCTGCAAATCATCGGCCTGCACCAGCTTACGCTCGATTTCCGGGTCGTCTTTCAAAAAATCTTTGGCCATATCCAACTGCTGCTGGCTTGGCTCTGCCAGCACAATTTTATCGGCGTAGTGCTTCAGAAGCAGGCAAAGCCGGCCGTAGCCGCCGCCGATATCAACGGCGCGCGCAAAATGCTTGTGTCTAAGCAGCCGATTGATGGCCATTTCCTCAGCAGCGTGCTCGTACTCACGGCCTTCCCAATATCGCAAATAGTTATACTTCGGATCGTTGTATTGATCCGCCTTGCGGTGCGTCTTACCGGATATTGCTGGTGCTTGGGTATCCATCATGCAAGTGTATTATATTTTACTGTCATTGTATCAGAATGTTTAGTGTACCACGATCGCAAAGCTATTTTTGCCCCGTTGTATTAGATTGTCGCCGGCCCGCAATGCTCCCCCTGCTTCATTTAAAATACGTACATTGTTGACTTTTATCGCTCCCGCATCTATAAAGTGCATGGCTTCGGAGTTTGAGCGTGCGAGGCCAGCATCCACGAGCGTGGCAGCAAATCTGCGGCCCTGTATACCTTTCACAACTGGTAGTTCTGACTTTAGCAGCTGCTTCTCGGCCGGTGAGAGCGCATCAAACATTTGCTCTTCACTGAATAGTGCATCGGTGGCTCTGCGCACGGCTTCAGCTTTTTCTTCACCGTGAATGAGCTTCGTGACTTCATAGGCCAGCGTTTTTTGCGCTGTCCGGCCAGCCCGGTCGTCGTTAAACTTCTGCATTGTTTGCTCCAGGGCCGGCTTATCCAGCTCCGTATATACTTTCAAGTAACCCTCCACACCCTCGTCGTCGCTGTTCAGCCAGAACTGGTAAAATTTGTACGGCGAGGTTTTGTCGGGATCGAGCCAGACGGCGCCTTCTTCACTTTTACCAAACTTCTTGCCGGTGGCCTTATTGATGATGAGCGGCAGTGTGATGACATGCGCCTCGGCGCCGCGCGCCCGGCGGATAAGCTCCACGCCCGACAGGCAATTGCCCCACTGGTCGGATCCGCCAAGCTGGAGCGTGCAGCCGTACGTGTCGTACAAATGCAGAAAATCCATGCCTTGCAGGATGGTATAGCTAAATTCGGCGTAGCTGACGCCAGCGCCATCTTCACCAAGCCGCTTGGCGATGTAGTCGCGCTGCACCAGCGGCGTCATGCTGAAGTGCTTGCCGATATCGCGCAAAAATTCGATGACCGTCAGCTTGCTCGTCCAGTCCAGATTGTTGACCAGCCGGAAATCGTAACCGCGGAATACTTTCTTCAGTTG
>JBGPNM010000064.1:0-5115 GCA_041487535.1 Candidatus Saccharimonadia bacterium | reverse complement strand
CAATCTCTTGAGCGGGCTTATTGCCTACCAGCTGCAGCCAAAGAAGCCCGCAATTCATTACACAAGAACAGAGCAGCGGTTGCTGACGCAACCGCTGCTTACGGAAGTCTGACGGTTTCCGTTATGTCGAACTGGGGTTAAGTAAGCTCCAACAATGCGTGCGGCTATAAGCTAGAGCTAGGTTCCAGTAGCTGCTGGAATCCCCTTCACCGGATGTGCCCCACGAAGAATGTCGTACCACTGGTTAATCTCCTCAAGGCTATTGTTCCAATTCGAGCGTAGATGGGTACCGTCCGAAGGACAAGCGCAGCTTGTATCGGGATGGTGCTGCGGCCGTAAGGCCGTAGAGGTTCACTAAACCTTACGCAGCTAATCGTAGACGCCATTTCTTTACGTGCCGAAGTGGCCAATCAGGATGTTCTGATCAAGGACGTTGACTGTCCCGTCACCGTTCAAGTCAGCAGGGGTATACGCGGTGTTGAAATGCGATAACAGGATAGAGAAATCGAAGACATTAACCGTACCGTCGCTGTTGATATCCCCCGGGCTGCTGGGCGTATAGCCCAAGCCATGGCGGCCGGTGGTAAGGGAGGGCTGGCCGTTCTGCCAGTCGACCTCAACAACCCGCCGTGAATTTCGCAGGTCAGCTAACGACTTGGCGACAACGCCCCGCGTGGCAGTATTGACAACGTCGCCGTCATCTCCGACAAACACGTACTTACCATCCCGGCTATGCAAGACCCAGCCTTCTGCGGCATATGCGGTAAGCGGGATATCTGCGACCTGTCTGGGGGCCGAAGCCGGTAGGCCGGTCACGTCGAAGACATCAACAGAATCACAGGTGTAGTCCACGACGTATAGCTGCGTATTGTCGGGGGACAGCGAAACGCCGTGGCTCGGTGCGCCGCCGCTGTGACTGCAAGATCTTCCTGCGGGTTTTTGTATCGTCGTGGTATAGAGCACCTTCCCGGTGTTGATATCGGCGACTTGAAATCCCAGCAGGCCGGTAACCGTCTGGAACAGCAAAGATTCGGTATTGTTGATAGTCATCGGCCGCAGGTCGTTTTGAAACGGACCGATTCTTCCTACCAGCGTGTACGGCGCAGTTGTCGTGTATTTGTATACGTAGTGCGGGCCGCCGTGCTGATCATCGAGGTAGATGTACTGTCCGTTCGCATTTATGTCGATGAGCGTGTTGTGCGGGCCGTAATCGCCGGCAATGCTCTGGGTGTTAATCACGGAGCCGGTATCTTGGCCGGTCAGCGCATTCTCGATGTACCATTTACCATCGGTGCTGTCCGCGCCATCCGGCATAAAAATACTCTTCCCGTCGTTCGTGACCGCCATAGCATCAATGCCGTGCGCATAGTTTTGCCGCCATAGGATAGTGTTTGTCAGCATGTCGTAGGCCAGCATCGAGCCGTTCCCTTTACTGCCGCCGGTACCGCCCCAGCTGACGTACATTACATGATTCACAACGCTTGCGATTGCGCCTCTGGTATTCGTTGTCGGCAAGGAGAAGCTTTGGCTGGGGACTACCTGGAAGTTATTGTCCATGTCATAGGCAACAACCTTGCCGTCAGGGAAAACATACATATAGTGATGAACCGTTGCATCGGCAGCCACTTTTCTTTGTTGAGAGAGAACTACTATCCAGCCGCCAAAGAGCAGGCTTGCAGCGACTACAAGTACCGCGAGTACCTGTAAGCTACGGCCGATCCTTTTTCTGGACATTTGCTGTTAATTTAACTATGAATATACGATAACTTCAATCATTATACGTAAAACGATGCACCATACGTGCGTAGCGGAAAGGCATCGGAACTGTATTTATGTGTAAGTTCACGCCGCTCTTCGTATGCCATAAAAACAATGGCGATTGATCAACAATACCGCGCCCTTGCCTGGTATACTAGTAAACCATGGGCATGATGAAGAAGCGTCCAGCTAGTACGCAGTATGATGCTTTGGTCGTTCTGGGGGGAAGTGTTAACAGCCGCGGTGAAATACCCGCCTTCGTTCAAAGAAGGGTTGAAGAAGCAGTTGCCCTGTCCCGTAACGAAACGCCTATTATAATGTCCGGGCTTTGGAGCTTCCTGATCGCGTATGTGCCGCCTCGGAGTGAAGCATCGGCCATGAAAGCCTATGCGCTGTCCTTATCTTCTGCATTAGATCCCGACAAGATCAAATTAGAAGAAGCATCTATGGACTGTCTCGGCAACGCTTATTTTACTAAGACAAGCTTTCTGGAACCTCGTAATTGGCGCAATATTTTGCTCATTACATCTGATTACCATATCGCCAGGGCAACCTATGTATTTCGGAAAGTGCTCGGCGGCGATTATTCCATTACCCCGAAAGCAACTCCGAGCGGGTTTACTGCCGAAGAGCTAAAAGCAAAAGCCATCCACGAGGATAAGGTGCTAGCCCTGACCAAGCATTTTCTTGAACCGGTTACAGCTGGAGATTCACTGGCGATTCGAGGTGTTATGGACTGTTTCCCGGGATATAGTACCCATCCAAAATACTCTCAGGCGGACTTGCTTGAGATATTAGATATCGGGATACCTGTGGTTGATACGTACGGAATAGAACAATCCTAAGTGTTAGATCATGCCGTGGATGTAACTTCTGGTCGTGGTAAAAGACCGAATTGTTTGTCGATAGGGACGTACGTCCCTCCCTGCCTTGCCCAGTGTCATCGGTGTCACGTAATCACTGTTAGAGCAGATCTTAATCTTTATGGGTGACGGACCGGCGGGTGTGATTGCGATCAACGACAAGTCTCTGACGAATAACTACAGTTACGGTATCTAAGATTCTTTATCAGGGATTGGAGGGTTGATTATGCAGATACACCGCAAAATATTAAAGTTACGGATTGTTCCACGGGTAACACGTTCAATAATAGTGGGTTTTGCAGCCGCACTTATTATCACACCCCTGGCGGCTGATCGGGTGGTGGCAAGCGTACCGGCTGCAGGCGTATGGACCGCCACCGGAAGCTTGCTGGTTGCTCGAACAGGTTACACCAGTACACTTCTCCAAAATGGCAAAGTGCTCGTAGCAGGAGGCAGTAATCCGACTACCGGAACTGACCTGGCTAACGCCGAAGTGTATGATCCGTCTACCGGAATTTGGTCTCCTACAGGGAGTTTGAATATCGCACGCTCCGGGCATACAGCTACCCTTCTGAGCGATGGCAGGGTGCTGGTGGCCGGAGGCTCGGTAGCCCCGTATGCGCCTACCGCCAGTGCTGAATTGTACGATCCTGCCACCGGAATCTGGACAGTTACCGGAAGCATGGCTGACGGTCGCATTGTGGCGGCGGCTGTTCGGTTGGCGGACGGCAAGGTATTAGATATATCCGGCTGGACCGGAAGCCCGGCGTTATTGTCGTCTTCCGAACTGTACGATCCGTCCACCGGCACCTGGTCTTATACCGGCAATGTGGTCACGCCGCGACTTTACCACATGGCAGTCGTGCTCCATGACGGGCGGGTGTTGGTTGCCGGCGGTAACACTTACGGCACGCCGACTGCTAGCTCCGAAATCTATGACCCAAGTTCCGGCACTTGGTCGCCTACCGCAAGTATGAGCGTTCCGCGCGGCAGTGGCGTAACGGTTACTGTTTTGTCAGACGGTCGTGTCCTCGCCGCAGGCGGTCCATCAGGATACTCATATGGTTCAGCTCAACCCGTGGCCAGCTCCGAAATTTTTGATCCATCAGCAGGCACTTGGTCTCCGGCCGCTTCGATGAGTATCCCGCGAGTGAGCCAATCGGCGACGTTACTTCCAAGCGGCAAGGTATTAGTTGCCGGGGGCAACGACTATTCCGGAACTATATATTCCAGCGCCGAGCTCTATGATTCGTCTAACGATACGTGGACCGCGACTGCGAGTATGAGCGGTCCCCGCGCAGGGCAAACGGCCGAACTCCTTTCTAGTGGCAAGGTGATCGTAGTGGGGGGAAACAACGCGACCGGTTACTTGTCAAGCGCCGAGCTCTACAGTTCAACCTATGGATGGTCCGGGTTCTTGCAGCCTATCAATAGCGATGGTAGCTCGATATTCAAACTCGGCCGCACCGTGCCGGTTAAATTCCAGCTTGCAGGTGCAAGCGCAGGAATAACTAACCTGCAGGCCAAACTCTATGTCAGCAAAATCAGTAACAACGTTGAAGGCAGTGACCTTGAGGCCATCTCAACCAGTGCTGCAGACAGCGGTAACACCTTCAGGTACGACCCGGCGAGTAATCAGTATATCTTTAACCTGGGAACGCAAAACCTTTCCGCCGGTACGTATAGGCTGAAGATCTATGTCGACGGCGATACTAGTACCGGCGTACTTCAGGGAGCGATGTTAATTTCTCTCAAGTAAGGTGTACCATCCTAACGTGTGGGTGCCGATGAAGCTCAACGGATAGATAGGCTAACCATGCGTTTCGGCTGCGTGGTTAGCTACGCTAGGAGGCTACCGAATGTGCAAGAAATACGTTCTTTCTATTGTGAATTTTCAGAACTATAATCGGGTTTGACCGATTGTGGTCGCTTATGCTTAGATTATAGCAAGGATATTTTAAGACTGTAGTAATCAAAACGAAAATATGGGCAAGAAATCTGTAAAGTTCCCGCATGCAGCACACCTTAATGGCAAGAACTCAGACTATAGTTCGTTCTCTGTCCAGCGGCTCGTTATGTTCGTCCTGGCATTCGCGGTTTTGGGCGGCTATATCATCTCCAGAACGTTTGCTTCCACAGTGCCGACGCCTGACCACGTCGTCATTGTCGTCGAAGAAAACCATGCCTATAACGAAGTTATCGGCTCTTCCAGCGCGCCCTATATAAATTCGCTCGCGAACTCGGGAGCATCGTTTTCGCAGTCTTTTGCCATCGAGCACCCCAGCGAACCCAACTACCTTGACCTGTTCTCCGGGGCTAACCAAGGAGTTACCGACGATTCTTGCCCTCACACGTTCTCGGCTGCCAATTTAGGTTCCGAGCTGATTGCAGCCGGCAAGACGTTTGCCGGTTACTCCGAAGGCCTGCCCTCCGCGGGTTCCACAACGTGTTCTTCCGGCAACTATGCCCGGAAGCATAACCCGTGGGCCAACTT
>JBGPNM010000063.1:0-5564 GCA_041487535.1 Candidatus Saccharimonadia bacterium | reverse complement strand
GAGTTTAGAGCCCAATCTCGGGTGTTCCTTGATAGTTGTCATAGCATGGCTGGGCTTGTCTTTCTCGTACTGCTCGCCCGATCGTACGTATTTCAGAATTCGAGGGACGGACTTGCCGGTGTCATGGCAGAGGGCCCCGCGGGCCAACATACCTAAATCATCGCCCGGTAATCCCAATAGTTGCCCGATACTAACTGCAAGAAATGCAACCCGGCTCGATTGTTCAAGCGTCTCTCGCTCATCTACTTGTCGCATACGACTTTGCAGCAATTGAAGCGGCTCCTCACGGCTAACAGTGTCAATAATAGATCCGGCAAGGGTAGCATCTTCCTCGGTCAGTCTCATATGATTGAACATTCGGTCAACGGAACTTAACGGACAGCCAGGAAGCGCCACTGCTTCATAGGGTTGTCCGAACTCGCCATAACCGTTCAGTCTTGTCTCCATCAATGTAGCATATTATACAATCTTTCCCTCCGCAGTTATATTTCTGACTGGGTGCGCGATATGCAACCGACTCCCGGACCAAAGTAAGCGAGCTTAGCACTCGCTAGCCAGCAAGTCGTTGACGTTGTCGCAAACCGCATCATACAAGAGGCTAAGACACCTCAACAATAGCCCTACCGCCGCATAGAATTTCCGGCAAGACACCAACTGCTAGCGGGTACGATCGGCATGGCAGCTGAGCACAGCTATTATCAGAGTGGTCAGGCAGCTGACCGAAGCCGTGGCCGCACTGCGGCAGCGTGAATTATCTGACAGCGATTTACCGCATGCCTGGACAGGGTATATCGAAACCGACAAACTGTTTCGATCCTTTCTAGCAAGCAATTAGTACTCGTCGTCCGGCATGTTCCGTCTTGTCTCGAACGATGTCACGTATATCCCAGAAAAAAGCATAAAAACGCCCCCGCCAAGACGGGGGGCGTTTTTCAGGAACGGCGAACCGGACGGCGCTAGCCGAAGAAATAGTTGAAGAAGAGCTGGATGAAGTTATGGTGGCCCTTCATATGGAGGTTCACCGTCGTGGCAACATGATTATCGTTGTTGCCATCACCGCCTTCTTTACTATTGTCGCCATACCCATGACCATAGCCATGGCCGAGTACGTGGTGTTCTACCCACGACACGCACTGGCCCCGATTCTTAAAACCAAAGTCGCTGAAGTGGACACAGTCGGCTTTGGAAGTGGGCTTTGGGTCGGAACCTTGGGCCGCGGCAGCGATGCCGGCCGTACCGACAATCGCCACAGTCGCCGCGCTGGCCGCGCCGAACATAAGCTTTTTAGAGAACGGTATCCTAGCCGCTGCCGGCCTGCCCGGAGATCTGGTATGTTGCATGAACACTCCTTACTGTTTATTCTTCTCATACAACCGCGCGCGTTGTATCGGTCTATAATCGCCCCATAGGTATTGGCTCATGCGATAGAAACGAGACAGCGGAAAGCACGAACCATACACCCGATTAAACTATGAACGGGCGCGCATTGCAGTTGAAGTCTTATCACAATCCATAGCGGATATCTCACAGTTTTCGCGCGAACTTCTCTTTTATTTACGATGTTTACGACCGAAAATTCATTTAGAGAAACTGGCAGATTCAATTATTTCTTGCTTCTATAACTTGTTCTACCCCCAGCTGGACCGCCCCGACCAGTAACAACAGGAAGGCATAGACGGCGAAGTTGGAGGCCATGACGTTGCCGCGGCCGAATACAAGCGATAAAGCGACCGCGCACAATGCGATTAGAGCCAGGGCGAACGTCCGGCGGCTGTCCACGCGGCGAACCAGGGCAAAGAGGCCGTATGCGGCAATGGCTAGCTCGCCGTAGGTCAGTGACTGTACGGCCAGACCGACCAACACCGCGGCCGGGAGTATAAGCGCCCACTGCGCATATTCCACCCAGCGGCGGCGAGGTTGGACGGCAGGAGCTAAGTTTGCAGTCTCGGGTACAGCGACCGCAGGATGAGCGGACTGCAAAGAAACCGGAACCGGGGAATGCGGCACTTCGGGCATCTGGGGATGCCGGACAACCATATCCATGGTACGCAGACCAGGCGTCGATGCAGCAGAGGGCGGATGGGATTTTGCAGGCAAAGCCGGCCGGGCTGCCGGCGATCTGCGTACCGGCATGTCAATAAATGCGCCTCGGCGCTGCGGAGCAGGGGCAGGGCGGGCAATTGGCTTGGCCACCGGCTGCGGACGGCCGCCCAGACTTGCCTGGCCAAACCACTGCCGGCCGTACTGTCCGGCCGGCAGCTGCCGCGCCGGCTTATGCGGCTGGGGTCGTTGGGCAATAACATCTAAATATCTCGTCATAATTGTAGGCTAAGCAGCATAACATTGTACCCGAAGAACCACCAACTTGGCAGCGAAATTCATGGCATGGATGATGTAATGCAGACGCAAGTAGTGCCGAATGGCCGCTTACAACTTGCCCTGCGCCCTCAGCACCAATGAGCCGCCGATTTCACGGGGGACCCACCACAAAACTGATCGTGTCCATATCTGGCCTGATGCGCCGTCAAAGGTACGCGGTACATCCGGCGGCACGACCGACGTGATACCCAGTTTCTCTGCTTGCATAACCACCCGGCCGATATGATGTGCCTGGGCAACCATGGCAGGGAGATACAGCCCATGCTCTTGCATATACGCACACGCTTCAACCAACGTACCCCACGAGCCGACACCTTGGCCAATCAGGTTTGAAATCGGGCCCTCCACGACATGAGCAACCTGTTCGTCTTTTCCGGGAAAAGCTTCAACGAGCATTCGATCGGCGATGATAGGACGTCCCTCGCACAACCCGAGTATGTACTCGGCTAATGCGCGATTGACGCTACTTTCACCGGTTAACGTACCAAATGAATGGCCGATAATACAATCCGCCAATTTTGGATTACCGCTTGTTTCGTAATAGCCTAACGCCGATTTAACAATATTCATGGCTGGTACTCATGTGTATCGTTACGGTAAAGCTCCAGCGTCGCCGACGACATTACCCTTGTAAGCCCCGGCGTATGATCCAGATAGCCATAGCGCGCAAAGTCATCATCCTTGGCGAGCAGAACGTATTGCACATGCAGCACGGCTAACTCGGCTGCGAGATTGGCGTCGGAGCCGGCCCTTGGCATTATTTCACCCAGACGCCGCTGGGCAGAGGATCCGACCGCCGCGGCACCCCCAAATTCGGGGTTGTCGCCGGCCAGTATCGGTACGTCAAAAAACTGAGGCGCCGGTGAAGCGATTATCCTCCCCGTAAAACCGTATGACATATACAAATGCCAGGGGAGAAAAAGCGTTTGGGAGTTGCCGGCAATAGCCTTCAGCCGGTTGTTCATGGCAAACCAGTCTGCCGGATACTGCACGGGATGCAGCTGGCGATTACAACCCCACAGCATCACCGGCGTATAGACAACTGGCAGGGCAAGCATGGTGATCAGCGCGGCGGTGCGGCCAAACCTACCGCCATGCAAAGTCCACAGCTCCACAACCACCGCGGCGCCGCGGGCGGCAAAGACGCAGTAAACGAGAGCCAGCAGCGCCACGAACTTCTGCGGCTCGCGGTAACCGGCAAAGAACGGCACGTGCGCACTCAGCCAGCCGTTCGCAATGCCAACGGCCAGGAAAATAGCCAGCACGCCCGCCGACCCAAACAATACAACGAGCATCCGCCTGCCGGACCTCCAGTAGGATACCGCGCCCATCGCCACCAAAACCCAGACCAGCAGCGCTATCAGCCCCCAGGCCCGGCTATACGCCTGCGGCAACGTATACATCCCGCGGGCTTCCAGCCAGAAGCCTTGTAGCCGCAGCACGTTACCCAGCCGGCCAACCATGCCGCGGTCCACCGTCGCAAATGCCGCCCGGTCGCCGGATCCGATGCTGGCAATGGTGTCTGCCGTTGCGCTCTTGCCCAGCACCAGCGGCACCAGCCAATAACTGCTGGCTGCTAGAAAGACCGCCAGCGTAAGCAGTGCGAAACACAGCAGTTTTGGGAGGTACTCATCCTGATTTCGCCGCCGCCATAACGCCAGCCAGATGCCGGCAGCCATCAGCAACAGCGCCATGCCAAGCGTATGGATGGAAACCACGCCGATGGCCGCCAGCCAAGCTGCCAACACCACCGCAGTCCGGCCAGCCGGGCGCTCCAGAAAGTTCAGCAGCGCCCGCGCCAACCAGGGCAGCAGGGCATAGCCAAATAGCACGCTGTACTGCCCGGCCATCAGCCGGTCGTAGGTGAACGGGTTGATCATGTACAGCGTGCCGGCAAAGTACATGCCAACCGTCTGCGCCACACCGGTACCAGACTTGCGGGGCGCCTGGTACCGCACCAGCCGGTACATACCCACGCCCATCAGCAGCAAAATAGCAAACAGCAGCAGTTTCTGTATCACGTCGCTCGGCAGGGCTAAGTTCAACACATGCAACAGCACCCGCAACAAGTAGCTGCTGGTAACACTTGCCGGCATCCGCAGGTGCGGCGTAAACACCATGTCCAGCGTCAGGATATACCCGCGCGGCAGCCACGGTGCGAGCACCGCCAACGCAAGCGCGGCATAGATACCCCAGGGACTGAGCAGTGCAGGCCGTTTATGCATAACCAGGCATTATACGGCTTTTGCCTCGCAGGTGCGGCTTAAGACTTCACATGTTTTCGGTAAAGGCAGACGAATCTGGCGCGCAGCGCAACCCCTCCACGTGATGCAGGTTACAATCACGCGCTTGCCCTAAGCGTACAATGGAAATTGTAATTATAGTAACTTGAATAGCATTGCGAGACGGGAGCCAATCTATTCAGACGTGTCGGCGGCCGATCTACAGTAAGGGGTAAATTCAGATATAACAGGAGGTGCGTATGCGGTATGACTATACAAACGGCAAGAGAACACTCGGGATGGATATAAAGATCATGAAGCGGTTAAAAGTCGGCTTGGTCGGAATTGCAACCAGCGCGCTGGTGTTAGGTATGTTTGCGCTACCGGCTTTCGCTGCCAATAACGGCAACGGCACCGATCAATTCGGGCCTATTGCCGGTGCCTCACAGGACAGCGGCACGTGCGGTAATTTCTGGGCCAATGATACCTACAATTTGTTCTTCACCGTCCATAACAACGGCGACGGCACGTTCACGGTAAGAACCGCCTACAAGGATGCCTCATTCACGACACTTGACGGTCAAAGCCCCGGCGCATGCGAAACACCGGCCGGCCACGGTTCGACGGTTACTGCCGGAATCAACGGAAACTTCCAGGGGTTCCTGGACGGCACGGTTGTCGGCGGTACTTACAATCCGAACGCCGATTTAAGCGGCTGCGCGACAACGCCGTGCACCCGCACCCAGGTCATTAGTGATCTGTTCGGACCGTCCGCGACGTATAGTATTGCGAGCTATAACTTTGAGTACAGCAGCCCGAACAGCACGCTGTTGTACCGTTCCTGGCACGAAAACTTCAATGCGAACTCCGTCTCGGAGCAGGACACAGGCGACATCGCCAACCTGTAGTCCGGCAGCCGGCGTATCGGTTACATATAGAGCCCCAGGTGCCCGGGGTTCTATT
>JBGPNM010000062.1:0-5627 GCA_041487535.1 Candidatus Saccharimonadia bacterium | reverse complement strand
TGTAGACCGTCATAAGCTGCACCGCGCTGTCCGCTTGGCTATAGGGGCTGGTATTCAGCATCCGCTCATCTGCAGCCTCGTACATATCGACAAAGTCAATAAGATCCTGCAGCGTGCAGGCGCTGTCACGGGTAACTTGGTGGTCGCGCAACCGGGCGCGCAGCACGGTGAGGTGCGAGATAGTCTGATAGAACAGCTCGGGATATTCACGGCGCATAGTTTCACTCGTGTAATGCGCCCGCAAGGGTGAGTAGACGCTCGGTAGATCCGTTTCGTTCGTGTCGGTGGCGAGTGAGCCGATTAGGTAATCGAGCATAGTCTCGCACGTTTCCTGCTCTACTTTGCCCGCGAGCGACAGAAATAGCAGCGCCGGGATGCGGAACGTTTTGCCGTCAGCCAATAACGTTCGGCTCCAGGAGGCGTGACGGGACTGCTGCCGCTCTTCGGCGATGCGCCACGACACTTCCCATATCTGGCTGACAGGCAGGTGCCAGAAGTCATAGCTCAGCACTTGTGGCCATAGGTGGTCGGCGGTAGTCTCGTTACCGCTGCGGAGCGCCAAGACCAGCCGGCTCATGGTCAGCAGCTGCTTGATAACCGCGGCCTCCAGGATATTCTCGCGTTTTTCGTAGCGGACCGGAACGGCCAGCGTGTTCAAATATGGCACCAGTGATTCGAGCTGGCGGTGTCGCGGCGCCAGAATGGCGATTTCGTGCGGCGGCGTGCCGCGGTCTATCAGCGAGCGGACTTCCCTGGCGACCGCATCAGCCTGGGCGATATCGCTTAAAAATTCGCGGCGTGTAATCACCGCCCGCTGCGGCAGCGAACGGTTGGCGGCGTACAGCGTTTTGCTGGTGTCGTCAAAACGATGATACAGTCGCTCCTGGATCTGCCCGGCGATGTGCTGAGCGGTCAGGAGAATGTCGGCGTGCGAGCGGTAGTTGTCTGTCAGGTTGATGACGCGCACGTCCCGGTACTCCTGGTAAAAGTCCAGCATGTTCGAGTACTGTGCGCCCTGAAAGGCATAAATGGCTTGATCGTCATCGCCGACGGCCATGATGTTCGGCCGGCCTTCGTTGACGGGGTTGTCAGTGAGCAAGTGTACGAGCTTGGCCTGGGCAGCGTTGGTGTCCTGGTATTCGTCCAGCAGGATATACAGGTAGCGTTCCTGCAAGGTAAAACGCAAATCATCGTTCTGCTCGAGTGCGGCGACGGCTCTTATGATCATGTCATCGAAGTCATACAGGCCGCGTACGGCCAAGGCTGCTTGGTACTGTTCCAGCGCACCGGCTAACGCCTGGACGCGTTTGCTTTCCAGTTCGCCGGCAAAGATGAAGGTGTTGTCGCCATCCTTGGCCAGCCAGTCGTTTTTCCAGCTGGTCAGCGGCGTGGTTTTGCCGCTGTCGGCTGCTTCGCCGATTGCTGCTTCTAGTGAGGTATGCGCGATGTTGGCGAGTGTGCCGAAGCGCGCGTTCGCCGGCGCGGTGCTTGCGTAACGATCGCACCGTGCAAGCATTTGCTCGAATAATGGTAATGCACTCGCGAGCGGCGGCATACGGTTAAACGAGGCGAACAGCTTGCCTATTTCCCGGCTGGCTGTGCGGATAAAAGTCAAATTTTGGTCGGCGATGCGCCGCAGATCGTCAGGTGAGAGCAGTGCCCGCTTCACCTCGCTCATCGTGCTGATAAGGTCTTCCAGATGATGGCGCGTTTGGCGGAGCGGGTTGGTATAACTCATGCCTTCCACGATTTCGGCCACGATCTGCCGCCGTCCGAGCTCATCCACCGGGTTTTGCAGGCGTGTCTCGGTAAAGTACTCCGGGTAGCGGCGAATCAGGTCGCCGCCGAAGGCGTGGTACGTGCTGATCTGTACGTCATACGCCGCTTGGCCGATAAACTGGCTTAGGCGCTCGCGCATATTATCGGCGCCGCTTTCCGTGAATGTCAGACAGAGGATATTACGCGCTGGCGTGTCGGTCTTCTGCAGAATATTCGCCACCCGGGCGCTCAGCAGCTGTGTTTTCCCCGTTCCCGGCCCGGCAATCACCAGCAACGGTCCGTCGATATAATCAACGGCGGCCCGCTGCGCGTCATTCAATGCCTCATGCGCCTCCGTAAATTTATCCATCACCTTTATTTTAACGGAATCTTGCACGCACACCCAATGAAGGTTAGCCGTGCGGCTTAAGCTGGAGCATTAACTTTCTGGTGAATCGCTGCATCTGCGCATCGAAGATGACCGGATCGAATTGCAAGATTTCATTGAAGCTGAACCAGTCGATGTCATTGAACTCCCTTTTGTCGTAGGTGAAGTGGTCGTGGATGTCGCCTCGCAGGCAGTACCATAAGTCTACGTCGGTATGGCCAGGCGTCAATCCAACGGTCTGTATGATGGCTATAAAGAAGGGGTGCTCATCATTCCGTAAGAATACAGCCTTGGTGTGGAGTTCCTCTTCTACTTCCCTGATAACTGTGTCCTTAGGATGCTCGTCCAGAGCGACGTGCCCGCCAGGCGGCAGCCACCGCTGGGCTTTTATATGATCGCCCAGCAGCAAGCTCTGGTGCTCCGGATCGACCAGTACGAAATATGCGACCAAGTGCTTCGGCGGTTTGTCCGGCGGCTCCAGCCGAAAGATATTTGTACCGCTATCAATCCACTGCAGCGTGTTGGTGATGTGCGTTTGCTCGAGTGCATCAAATGGCTTGATGTTGGCAATCTCGTTCCTGATTGTGGCTGTCACGTCCGCATGCTTGCCCGTCCATTCTGGTGGCATGGCACTTCTCCTCTGCTTTACTGCTCCGAGTGTAGGTACCCTATAAGGAGTAAACAAGATCATTATTAACAACAACTTGTCGCTACGGCGTACATTGTCCTATCATACTGTTATGAATGTGCTAATCTTGGGCGGCAACAGCCCGCGTCATAAAGAATGGGTACGGCAGGTGGCCGAAGCATTGCGGCCGTACGTTGGGCAGGCCAAATGCCTTATTTATCGCCACTGGGGGCAAGGAGGCGATGCGGACGTAACGTATGAAATTGAGCAAGCGGCGCAAATGGCAAAATCATTTTCCGGCGAATATATCATTATTGCTAAGTCTGTCGGTACGGTGATTACAACATTAGGGGTCGATCAACGCAAATTACACCCATCGCGTTGCATTTTTTTAGGCTTTCCGCTGAGTATGATGCAGCACGTTCCCGCTGCTGCGCCCGCACTAACTTCCTTGCCACCGACCGTAATTGTGCAAAATGAGCACGACCCGCTCGGCTCATACCAAGACGTTCGATCATTTTTATCAAAACTTGGCAACAAACACATAGCAGTAACCGCAACTCCAGGAGAAACGCACGATTACGTTGACTTCGCACAGATTCGGCGGTTAGTTCTCTCTGGCGCTTAGTTGTTCGTGGTGTTAGCTTGCCGGCACACCGGGCAGCTTTCTTCTGTGCCGAACTCGGTGGACCATTGTTCGGTGGCTTTCCACCAGGGCTCGAAGTCGTGGAAGCCGAGCCAGTCGGCCGCCGCACGCAGCCATGAGCCCAAGCGTCCGTAGAAATGAAAGCCATCCCAATCAACCGCTGCCCAGTCTGGCCCGGCGGGGATAATGGAGACGGGCTCGCGCGGCTTATAAGCCTTCGGTTGCCTGCCGTCCAAGCGCCGCAGCAAATTTTGGCTGACAAATACGGCGTCGTGCATCGCTGTTTGGGCAAAGCC
Organism: Candidatus Saccharimonadia bacterium; assembly: GCA_041487535.1. Classification (GTDB taxonomy): domain Bacteria; phylum Patescibacteriota; class Saccharimonadia; order Saccharimonadales; family UBA4665; genus JANWHZ01. The sequence continues at coordinate 1,911 of JBGPNM010000062.1, read as the reverse complement.
GCTGTACGTCGTACTGGCATTGTCGCCGATAACGTATATGTTCGGCTCGGTTTCCAGGTAACTGTTAACGACAACTTTGTGCCGTTCGTTCACAACAAAATGGTTATGTTCAAAGAAGGGATGGTTGGCGGTCCCTGCCGTCCAGACGACGGTATGGCTGGTGATGGGCTTGCCGCCCACCATAAGCGCATCGGCACTTTCACCCTGTACCGCTTGGCCGAGATACAACTTAACCCCCAAGTGGCTGAGCTGCCGGCGTACTGCCTGCGAAGTGGCCTTTGGTGAATGCGGCAGCAACCGCGGAGCAGCTTCGATAAGATCAATGTGGACTGCGCCGCGGTGCTTGATGCCGTGGTTTTGCATAATTTTCCTCAAGTATGCCGGTAGTACACCGGCCAGTTCGATGCCGGTCGGTCCGGCGCCGACAATTACGTAGTTGAGGTCCGGCGCATGCTCATCAGCCAACTGCTTATGCAAATGAGCCTTAAAGCGCTCTACGTCATCGAGCGACTTGATGCCGTAGGAGTATTTATCGAGCCCCTTAATGCCGAAGTAATTTGTCACCACGCCCAGGCTTAAAATGAGCGTATCGTATGGTATGAGGTGACCTTCCCTGGTTATGATCGTCTTATGCTCACGGTCAAGTCTTGCGGCAGTGCCCAAGGCCAGCGTGACTCTGTCTGCCGGCACGATGTCCGATAGTGGGATGCTCGATTGCGCCCGTAAGCCGCCGGTAGCGGTGTGGTAGAGCGCTGGGTAGTACCGGAAGTCCGGCCGGTCGGATAGCAGCGTAACTGCCATTCCGGCGCGCTTCGACAATTCAAGGGCAGCCTTTACGCCGCCAAAGCCACCACCCACAATCAGCACGTGGTGTTTGTGGTGCTTTTTGTGTTCATTCATGGTTATGATTATACCCCAACTACTTCGCATATTAGAAAAACTACATACAGCGATGGCTGTATGTAAATTTTGACTGCAATCATATAAACTTGAAGGTAGTTTATACGTGTTGTGTAAGGAGAAGTAATGACAGATCCTAACAGAAAATACCATGTATCCTCTGATTACTTGGCAAATATGACGATTAAACAGAAAATGGCGCGCATAGGTATGATCGCCCTGGTTTCTTCGGCAAGTATAAGTTTTTTGGCCGGTTGCGCTGATGCTGAAAATAACGGCAATTCGTCGTCTGCAACGTTGCCGAATACCGGATCAAACACATTGGTTGTGCCAACCCCTACCCCGACAATCCCCGGCTGGGCAATCGAATGCACTGCTAGCGGCGAACCTAAAGCGGGTATAACGGGTCATGAAGTAAAGAAAATAATAAAGCTACCCTTCCCCGTGCCCTCAGGAGACAAGATTGAGGTTGAAGAAAACAGGAATGGCGGCGCGAATTTCTTTTCCGATCGTAATGCAACATCGTATAAAGGTAATATAGCTCCCTGCGAGGAAACCGACGTAATTTGTGAAAAAGAGGATCCAAGCTCAGAAGTTGCTTCGGCGCATGGACACTGGTACTTAATAAGAAAGAAAATCGGCAATACGTTGGTGAATGGGTGGATTGCCGCAAATACTTTCTGGAATAAATTAGACCCGGTACGGCCCGATACGAATGTTACGCACGATCCGGATGTACGTGCTTGCACGGATGTAGAATCAAACATAATTACACTTCATATACCTTCGCCAAATGCGATTACCCAACCAATCGAAGCCTCTGTTGATATCTCTAGATTAGTAGCTTAATGTAACGCTTGCTAAGATTTTATCGAACGCTTAAGCTTACTATATGGATGAATTCAAGCAAGCGCTCACAGCGGGTGGCTTCAAGGGTGATATCGACGACTCGCCCGAGTCCCGCGATTTTTACAGTCACGATGCATCAATGTTTGAGTTGCGGCCAGAGTT
>JBGPNM010000061.1:0-6161 GCA_041487535.1 Candidatus Saccharimonadia bacterium | reverse complement strand
TAGGTAGCGCCGGTTGCCGCGGGCATCGCTATGCTTGTGCCCGAGCGTCACTTCCACATATTGGCCAGCCTGGTACGAAAATTGCCGCTCGGGAGTAAAAACAAAATCGGCGATGTCCGGAGCCAACCGCAACTTCTGCCGGAGCTTAGGCAGCAACCTGACTTTTGGGCTAATAAGATACGCCAGCGCGTTGCCAACAATCAGCGCCAGCTCTGGTGTCGAATAGAGGCTCAGCACGTGCATTTGCGGCGGAAAGAGCAGCCCGACTAGTGACGCATACCAGGTTCGCCGGGTTTGGGTGCCAGGCGTAGAGAGCGGCTCGGTCAGCATCACGAAGCCTAAGAAAAACAGCGACGAATGCAGCGTCAGCGTACGGACACTCGTCATAATATTACCGCCTGTCAGCAGACTAACCAGCATGGTAGTGACGAATGCGACTGCAAAAAAAGTCAGCACCATGCGCATCCGCCGTATTTTCCGTGCCATAAGCAACCCGCCGACCACCACAATCGGGGTGAGCGCGGCGTTACCAACCCACCAGCTGGCAGACTGGCCGGCGCCGATCGACAGCAGCAGTACCGCCACCGCCGCCGGGTTGAACAAGTGCTTTTTATGGATCGCCAGGATGTATTTGGACGCAATCGCCAGTCCGCCGGCAGCTGTCAGGAATGCGACGTTCTGCAGTGACGCTACCGGCGTAATGATCAGCGCCAGAATGAGGGCTGTAATGTAGGTAGACGTCAGACCTGCCGGTACCTCAAAGACATAGGCGAAGATGGCGTTCGTGACGCCGCACACAACGGCCAAGTAGGCGGCCGAGAGGATAATGGCCAGTGGGTTATACCCAAGCACGCCAATAGCGCTCAAACCCGCCGCCGCCGCTATCAAGATAATAAGAAAATAGAGCAACACCCAGTACATGGTGATGCGATCAAGGAGCCGGTCAATTACCTTTATCATACTGCGTACCTAGCGAAGTTGGGGGTCATAACGGCTGTTCCGTCTGGAGTGATCATATAGGCTTCAAAGCCCTTGAGCTCGGCGATAAACACCGCCCCGTCCGCGCCCATGGCATAGGCGGCGGTCGCGAACCGGTCGGCCTCATACACGTCGGGACCGATGACGGTAATACTGGTGACGCCGCACGCCGGCCGGTACGAATCCAGCGGGTTATAAATATGGTCGCCCCTGACATAGGCGCCTGAAGTAGCCACACCTTTGCCGCTGGCGGAGACCACTTTGATAATCTCGTCACGCTTGGCGGGGTTACGTATGCCGATACGCCAGGGCAGGTGGTCGGCGTTCTGCCCCTGCGCCTGGATATCGCCACCGGCATCGATATAAAAGTGCTCATACCTTCGCTTCCGGAGCAGATCGGACGCGGCTTTGACGGCCCAGCCTTTCACCAGCCCCGAAGGATCCAACCGGCCCTTGTGGTAGACGTCAAAATACCCGCGGGTCTGCAGTTTTGTTTTTTCGCAGCGGGCAAGAACCGCCTTCATTTCATTGCTCCATTCACTTTCGGGCAATCCCGCATTAATGCGCGAAACCTCGCTGTCCGGCTTATACGGACTGTAGCGGGCGTCAACAGATGCAAACCAATCGAAGACCTCTGCAAATACCTTACGCGGCACGTTCGCGGCGGTAATTTTAACCGTAATGGGCATGCCCATGACTACTCTGGTATACGACGAGTATTTAGTTGGCATGGGACAAAGCGGCAGTTAGTGATTCGATAAAGGCCAGGCTGGTATCGGTCGCGCCGGTAATGGTGTCCACTCGTCCACTTTGAGCCTGAATAGCTTCCGTAATCAGCATCGGCATCGCCTGGCTGTTGATATCGCGCGATGTTTGCCGGTCACTCGGATACTGCAAAAATTGCACGTTCGCCAGCTTACCATTATTGACCGCCGCCTGCACTTGGACGTTACCGTAAAAGGCGTCGGTAACACTGCCGGTATACGTACCGTTTTTATATCGCCCGCTGCTGGCCGTACTTGGAGCCGTTGTTGCTTGCTGGTTCGACTGGGCCGGCTGGGCCGTGGTACTGCTTGCCGTTCGGTGTTGGGAAACCTGCACCGAAGCCCCGTCGTCGTGCCGTTGATGGTAGCTATAGGCTAAAAAGATGGCAATAACCAAGATGGAGAGCGCGAGTTTCTTCATGGCTTTACTATATATAGTACAATACTGAGCCGCAGCTTAAAGTTGCGGCTCAGCGGGAAGACAACCGGCTAGGGTACGCTTAAACCCTTGTCATGTGCCAAAAACCAAGCAGCGTCAGGACGGCTAGGGCGCCGGCGGCCGCAAAACAGACCATAGCCGCCAGTTGCGCAATGTACCCTATAGTCCAGAAGGCGTACGCATTGAGCAGCATGCCGCGCAGCGCCTCGCCCTTAAAGAGGGTATTAACTTGACCCTGTAACTTGGCATCGGTCGGTGCCGCCATCGCTTTGGTGCTGGCCTCGGAGTAGGTCTGCCCGCCGGCAACTTTAGTCAAGTGCACAGCGATAAAGTGGTTAGCATACGCCCGTGCCTGCGGCCCGGTCAGCAGCTGCTGGCCAGCGTACTTATTGAGGTAGGGACCGACATCGGAGCTTGCGAGCGCCGGACTGCCGGCGGGCGGGAAGTAAATTCTTTGCGCGGCTAGTTCGTCGTGGACATTAGCGGTCGTGAAGGAGTACGCCCACCAGGCCAAGCCGCCTAAAACAATCAGCGCGAGCGTCGCGACAACGCCGAACGAAGTTAAAATCATATCTACTGCCTTACGCGAGAGCGCGGTTGTTTTGCTGTTGGCCATATATTCCTTTGTTTATTACAGCACCGCCTGCCTGGGTGCGTTCGCTTTCTACTATACCGCATACTGCTTATGTTTGCACCGTGATCCAGATCACGGCCGGCTGCTTCTCTTGAGACAGAGCGTATACTGTAAAAGTATGAGTGCACCGCTTGAGCCGTTCCCTTACTACCCAGACGCACCGCCGCCAGCAGGAGAGCCGGCCGACAACCCTATGCCGCATAAAAGTAGGCGGTTGCCCGTTGTGCTCGGTGTGGTTGTTGGCGTCCTAGCAGTAGGCGGCGGCGGTGTGGCCGCGTACTGGTTCGCCGGGCGTCACACGCATCCTTCGTCACCTTCACACAGCTCGCATGCTGCCGTTCAGCAGCAATCAGTGCCGCCTGCACCGCCATCCGCCTCTACCGCAAGCAGCACCAAGCAATACGTATCAAACGGACACGACCTCAACCTCAGCTTCACCTATCCGTCGGACTGGACGGTTACGCCGCCCACCGGCAGCAATACGAGCGATCAACCTATCACCGTAACGTCGTCGCTCCAGAGCATCACGAACAACGCCGGCGGCACCGTTACCGGCAAAGTAGTCGTTAGTATCAGGCCGGGCAGCGCGCAGGTCAGCGAACTGGCGTCTGGCACAGCCGTGGTAACGCAAGACTCGGTACAGTTTGCTTACAGCAAGCCCACCGCCTCCCAACATCAGTACCCCTACCTGACGTATATCCGTTTGAGTGGCGGCGCCACTGCGGCCAACGGGTTCGACGAGGTGATTATCACTGGCATTACGAAGTTTATGAAAGGCCAGAACATCTCGGCCGAAAGCCTCGGGCAACTCGACCCGATCATCAGCGCCACGTTCTACCATTGCGTTTCTGAAAGCTGCAACGGCACCGGTGCAACGACGGTAAGTATCACGAATGATACTTGGCTAAACGCTGCAATCTTCAAGCAGGTCCAATCTCTGTTCCAATCACTCATGTTAAGCTAAGCCTTAATTAGCCCGGCGGTTTGGCCGTAACTGAGTGCCTACCTGAAATGCCACTGGAATGGGTAACTAATTTTGAATCCTGAGTTCGGGACAAGGTAGTCAGTATGACTATGCTACGCTGGAAACTTATTGAAGTCTTAAGATAAACGAGTATGCTAATACGTATGGCAATAGAAGAACAACCACATACAGGTCTCAACGAGGAACAAGTCGCGGCAATTGGCGATTTGGCTTATTACTTAGCCAATACTGGTGAGATGAACATCAACACTAACGATGTTACCATCCCCGAGCAAACTGAGGAGGGTCTCGTAACGCATATCCCACTTCAGGGAGGCGGGGCATACGACGTATTCGACAGAGATGTTGCTGACGGTCAAGGCGAAAATGAAAATATAAGGCAGGGGTGAAGATAGTACTGCCTTACGTTTTGATACGCGTATCCTGAGCAAGTGAACACCTTGAAATATTCATCTCGGATACGGACGTCATTTATCTAAACCAAAATCACCGTCTAGGATTTTGCAGATCGGCGCCGAAGGACAGTTCGGCGGTGTTAACGAAGGTATCTTTGTCGCGGATGATGGCCTGCGGCGGCAGCTGGTCGGAGTGAGTACTGACGTGCGGCACGCGCTTGACGGCAGTACCGATAGCCAGGAATTCGATAATCCCGTTGCCTATATTATAGATGTACGTTTTTATACCCAGGACGTCGTCGGCACCGACCGCCTTGGCCTGGGCTTGGACCTTTTTCAGTGATTCTTCGCGCGCGCCGTAAATCATGTGCGTAAGCTCCTTGATTTCGCCGCGCACTAGGTTGCGGAACGAAGCCATAATGCCTCCGGCAAGCCCCAGCGAATATACCGATGTGCCAATCACCAGCCGCAGCGGCGCGTAGCCGAGCTTCGCCACGTTCCAGGTCTCTTCGGCAGTCAAATCACTGGTGGTGATGCCGCCGATTTGTTCAGCCAGCGGTGCGATTGTCTCGTTGTGCGAGGCCGTACCGATCATCACCATCTCCTGTATGCCGTTCAGACCGATCGGCAAAATGCTGGTGCGTACGCCAACGACACTGTTCGCACCTTTAGCCTTGGCTTCGTGTTCCAGACGGGTAAGCGCCAAGTGGCGGGTAGTATTGAAGATATCACTGTACTGCCGCACCTCGCCCCGGCCAAGCTGCCGGAAGGCACCGGTAAGCCCGCGCACCGCGCCGATAGAGTAGGCGACGTTGCCGAATACGAAGCTGAGCGGCCGGTAACCGGCATCCCATTGACAGAACAGCTCCTGGGCATCGGCCGCTGTCGTGAAGGGAGCGTGCTCATTGCCGTCACTGCGGTGCAGGGTAGAACCAACCGTCAGGAATTCGGCGTTGCCGGGGTGGAAAATAAGCTCGCTTGTCAGCCCGGTTGCACCGCTGCCGCCGCTGGCGGCCAGTTCGCGCTCGAAGCGTTCCAGCGATAATCGCCGGCCTTCGGCGATCATGTCGCTGTATTGCTTGACCTCACCGCCCACGAAGGTGCGGATGCCGGAGCCGATGCCGCCCAGGAAACCCATCGAAAACACGCTGTTGCCAACCAGCAAATTGCCCGGCAGATACCCGAGCAGCCACGCGCAGTACATTTCATTGCCAGACAGTCCGGAATAGCGCGCTTCGGCCGGCCCGGGCGTAACAAGCATCGTCCCGCAGTAAATACAAGATGCTTCGTCGGCCGCATTATTTCTCCCGCACTTCGGGCAGATCATGGATAGTCCTTCTCCTTAGCTATAGGGCACATTGTAACACGGGATCGGACCACACGCTGCCCAGCATAGAGAGCTCCAGAAACTTTCTTGGCAACAAAAAGGCACCACCCCGTTAAAGAATGGCGCCTTTAGCTGGCCCGAACACTATAGTTTAATGGAGCGTCACCTTGCCGTATGTATCTTCAAACAAGTTGACCGGGGCAGCAGTGCCCACCGGAACCGTTAAGCATTGTGGCACCGGGGTACCGATGGGAAAGACCGGACCTTTTTTGCCAGTGAACTCGGCACAGAAATTGACGGCGGTATGGGTCGAGTCGGTAAACGACCAGCTTTCCGGCGAAATCGATGCCACTTCTTCGCCGGCCGGCGTCATAAACGCGCAACCGCCGCTTCCACTGGCGCTGCCGTCGGCCCACAAGCTGCCGCCCGCCCAGCAACCTTGCCCATGGTCAGCTATCGTAAACGAACCGACAGAACCATTGCCAGCCGCCAAGGCCGGCGCAGCTACTCCTAAAGCCAAAGCCACCGAAGCCGCACCTGCGGCAAACAAACGTGTTACACCTGCTACTTTCATCGTACCCTCCTAGATTTTATATTGACCGCAGGCAATATAGCAGCCAAAAAGGCGTCCGTATGTGG
>JBGPNM010000060.1:0-6384 GCA_041487535.1 Candidatus Saccharimonadia bacterium | reverse complement strand
GTTCCAGATTGGCTAAAACCGACAAAGTGTAACCTAAAGTTACGGTACGAAGGTCTTGGATCGGTCTGGAGCAAAAATGGCAGGTTATGGACTATGGATTTATTTTGCAAGAGGTCTTAAGAACAGTAGCGTGCTGGCAAGGCGTTTTAGAGCGTCGTGGTTCGGCTCAGCGCTCATATCCGCTTGGCCGTGAAATTCGACAACCGTAGAGAAAGGAATAAGGTGGACGTGGGCATGCGGCACATCAACGCCCACAACTTGCACACCCACGTACGGTACGGCCAGCACCTCGCGTAATCGCTGCGCCACTACCTTGCATGCCTCCATCAGTGCCAGGTAGTCAGCTTCGGACAGGTCCCACACGAACTCAACCTCCCGCTTTGGCACGACCAGCGTATGTCCGGGAGTTACCGGATGGATATCCAGGAACGCCAGCGTGTGATCGTCCTCATACACCTTGTGACAGGGAATTTCCCCCTTGATAATTTTCGTAAAGATCGATTCTTGCATAAATTTAGTATATCTTAAGACCTCTTGCAGAATAAACCGTGGAACCAGAAAGTGATGATCTTTGTTCCAAACTGATCAAAGCCGACAATGCGTAACATTTGTTACGGAGCGAAAGCTTTAGCTAGGTTTGGAACAAAAATGGCGCTTGCTGGACCGCGGGGTTATTCTGCAGGAGGTCTTTACTTGTTGCAGGCCAGCTCGGCCAGAACACCGGCAAACCTCAAGGTGGCGATGGCAAATGCGTCGTCCGCATGGAACCTGCCGCTATGGGTTGCTGCTTTCATAAATAATTACCTGGCGGAGAGGGAGGGATTCGAACCCACGGTACCTTGCCGCATAACAGTTTTCAGCTCGGTAGTCGAAAATCCCGGTCAACGACGGTGGCCTCTTTGTGCCCAGATTATGTTGAAAGCAATGAGCAGTATTAGGATGATTGCGAATCCGGACAGAAGACTGAGGATAAATCGAGTCAAGCTACCCTGCGTATTCGAAGCGAGGTTGTTCGGGTGTAGCACCGCCCTTTGGTACGAAACACAATGGGAGCTGGGATCATCAGGTAGCGAAGGGCATGGATAGCTAATGCTCGTACCAAAACTTGCGAGCAATATCCCAGCAATCAAGGCTAGAAGAACGTGCGCAGAGAATCGCGAGCGGTTAAGCATTGAAACTATTATACCATGTACGGACTACTGTTTAGATATACCTATCGTCACAATGCGACGGGGGCACAAGGGCCGGTTAATCAGACGAACCCCCTATGTGTCATCATTCTTTGTGATCAAATAATGCCAGGAATCTAGAAGTACTCGTATCCGTAGTAAGTGTTCGTGTTACACGACCATAATGCAGAATCAAGGATCCACGCTGAGACTGAGTACAGTTGTGTGTCGGACGTAGAGCCGGCTGTATATGTGTAGATTCGTCCTGTGTCGTAGTATGGCCCGCACTGTCGAATCAAGCGGACATACGCTCTTTTGACGTGTCGTCCGTTGCACCAATCACTCGGCCGAAAGTCTACATACGCGTGTACCCGTGATCCGCCCCAGTCCTCCCAGGTGACGAAAGCCGGGCAGCGCGTTGCAGCCGCAGTCACCGTGACCGAGGACATCGACTGAAGCCCAGAACTCCGATCCCTGTCGATGTGAGTTGAAAGATATGCACTGCTCGCGGCCCTCTGTTCCGGTGGTTCCACCTGAGGCACTGCTGTTGAGGCACCTTCGTATGCTCTGTGACCTGCGGCAGGTGTCGCACCCTGGGCCGTGCCTGCGATGCTTGCCGTCATAGCTCCCACGATAACGATGACGCCTACGGCCTTTTTCCATCCCATCTGCGAACACCGCTTGAGCAGGGTGTGGGCGCCTTTGGCTCGATCCGCTTCCTCGATCCCCAAATGGGCGGACTGTAATGCCCTAGAATCTAGACAGCTCCCAATCGGAGGTTTTATAGGCTGTGGCATTAAATTAAACTGTAACACCTTTTCTGTTGGCATGATGAAAACATTTAAAACCTGGCGGTATTTATCGGACGAAGTTCGAAACTATTTCAGGCAAAATCCAAATGTGGGATTTGAGTCCATGGACCCATGCGGGTCTCTGGTTTTCCAGACCGCTGCACTTGGCCAGACTATGCGACCCTTCTGTATTCTGCAGCATACAAAAATGGCGGAGAGGGAGGGATTCGACCTCGCCTCTTCGAGGCGACCCGACTCCCATGGTCGCCGGACAAGGGCGGGGTTTGCCACTGGCAAACCCGTTCGAATCCCACCTAATCTATTCTTCACTTTATGGCGGAGAGGGAGGGATTCGAACCCTCGGTACAGTTGCCCGCACACTGCTTTTCGAGAGCAGCGCCTTCAACCACTCGGCCACCTCTCCTCGTCAGAACGTACGCCTACGTCTCGTTTTGCCGCTTATGCGGCAAAAGCTTCGACCTATGACTACGCTCCTCCTCTCAAATTCACAAACAGTCGGCAGGCTCCTTGGTTTGTGAATTTGTATTTGCTCATTCTACCATATGGGGTAGCACTAAATCATTGCCTCCGATAATCGCTATTGATACAGACTAGAAAAATGCATTCAAATATGCTACGATTACCCCTGTTGCTGTTCGATGGAAAAGAGCAGCCCGAGCGACGGATTTACTCCGGCGCCCGGCGCGATGAGAAAAACCGTAGGTTTGTCTCATCTATCGAGCACCCGTAGCTCAGCTGGATAGAGCGTTGGCTTGCGGAGCCAAAGGTCGTAGGTTCGAATCCTATCGGGTGCACCATTGATATTCAGCTGCCGTGCTACAGATGTAGATGTGTACCGTTCGGCACATGTTAATTGGTAAGGCCTTTTTTTATAATCCGCGCACGAACACTGTTTAGTCAAATACAGAGACTCGACTCTTGATTACTAGTATAACATTAGTTATACTTAAGATATGAAGACGGCTATATCCATTCCTGACAATGTATATGCAAGCGCCGAGAGACTGGCCGGCAGACTTGGTAAATCACGCAGTCAGCTTTATGTCGAGGCTTTGAGAAGTTATCTTTTGAAACACCAGAAAGATGGAATTACTAAAAGGCTGGATGAAGTTTACGCCAGTGCTAACAGCAGTGTAGACAAGAAGTTAGCAAACTTACAGCACAGATCGTTGCCAAAGGAAGAGTGGTGAAGCGTGGACAGATCTGGTGGGCAGAATTACCTGAGCCAGCTGCTTCCGAGCCCGGATACCGGAGACCGGTACTTATCGTCCAGGCAGACGAGTTTAATGCCAGTCGGATACGCACTGTGATAGTCGTAGTATTATCCTCTAATATTCATCTGGCTGATGCACCCGGAAACGTACGGCTTGCTAAGGCAAAGACCGGGCTCCCAAAAGACTCAGTAGCAAACGTATCGCAAATATTGACGCTCGACAAAGAATTTCTTAGTGAGCAAGTTGGCCAAGTTGACAATCTGCTGGCAAAACAGATCGACGAGGGCCTGCAGTTAGTTCTAGGTCTCTGATTCCAACAAGACAAGGGTCCGAATTTCGTTGAGTAAGGCGTACTATTAGAATTATGGAATCTGTACTGCAAAGCGGCGTTTACTTGCACTACACAGGCTTGATAGTTCAGGTTCTTGGCGTAGCGCGCCATTCGGAAACTGAAGAAAAATTTGTAGCATACGTCCCGCTAGGCGTTAAGACGGGTCCTCGAATAACGGTACGGCTCTACGAAATGTTTTTTGATAAGGTAGAGGTAGACGGAGCAACGAAGCCACGTTTCAAATATATTGGCGAAGAAATGCCAGAAGAACTTGCCCGGCAATACCGGCCCCTCTCAAAATAATCCATTCTCATTCAATGTATCGTATTTAAGACCTCTGGCAGGTAAGGCCATTTGAGCCGCAAGAAATAAACGGCTTATTTATTTCTTTGGCTGCAGGCCATAAGCAGCTACATGGCCCAAAGCCCAGGTCATGCGTAGACCCACAGCCTATGAGTCTAATTTGCCGTCGCTCAGCTTGAAGGCTTTGTCGGTCTTGCCGGCAATGGACAGATCGTGGGTAACGGCGATGATGGTGGTATCCTCGCTGCGGGATAGGCTGTGCAGCAGGTCGAAGATTTTTTTGCCGGTCTGGCTGTCCAGATTGCCGGTCGGTTCGTCCGCCAGTATCACCTTGGGCCGGTTGGCTAGAGCCCGGGCGATTGCCACCCGCTGCTGCTCGCCGCCGCTCAAGCGGCCCGGTTTGCGGCGCTGCTTCTCGTCGTGCAGACCGACCTGATCCAGCAGCCGGCCGGCTCGCAGCTTGCGTTCGCGGGCAGGGACTCCCGCGAACTCCATCGGCAGCATGACATTTTCCAGGGCAGTCAGGTTCGGCACGAGGTTATAGTTCTGGAATACAAAACCGATCTGACGGCAGCGGTACTGGTTTAGTTTGGATTCGCTCAATTTTGTGATGTCTTTTCCGTCAATTTCGATTACACCGCTGGTCGGCTTTTCTAAGGCGCCCAGCAAACTGAGCAGGGTACTCTTGCCGCTGCCGCTCCGGCCGATTATGGATACGAACTGGCCGTCTTTAACCTCCAGACTAACGTCTTGCACAGCCGGAACCTTGACGTCACCTTGAGCAAAAATCTTGGTGAGCTGTTTGACCTTTAACATGTTATTCACTCCTCATAACTTCCGCAGGCCTTACTTTGGCGATAAAATACGCTGACAATGCACTGCCCAATAAGGCAATGACAACCGCTGCCGCCAAGCCATATGCGATGATGCTCCAACCTACTGCTGCGTGTATGTCCGTAATATTATTGCGGACAAAGCCGAATCCTCGGCCGATTCCGCTGCGAAAACCCATCATCTCGGGCCCTGACGCGCCCGTTACGGCAGTGTTAGCGCTGTTGTTTACAAGTAGCTGCGTGATGGGGTTGGCAGCCATAACTCCCAGGGCAATCCCAAGCACGGCTCCCAGACCGGTGAATGTCGCCGCCTCAGCCATAAATTGGACCATAACCCTGAACTTCGAAGCGCCGATGGCCCGCAACACGCCGATCTCGCGGCGGCGCTCCCGTACGATCATTACCATGGTGAGCAGAATAATCACCGTGCCGGCAATGACCGCGCCAATCAGACTGTAGAGCGAAATGTTCTGGATGCTCTGCAGCGGCGCGATTGTCTGCTGCGTTCGCGCCTGGTCGCTGGTTACATCCGCCGCGCTGCCGAGGGTGTTGGTAATAGCAGTTGCGGCCGAGCTGACATTGTCGATGGAATCCACGACCGCTACGGCGCTGGTAAGATCGTTCGGCTGAGCTGACAATTTCTGAAGCGTCGCCAACGGCATGATCAGCTGGCTATTTGAAAACGTGTTACCGGCGTCAAAAATCCCTGCAACTTTAATAGTCGTACCGTAAGCGGTGAAGGCAGAACCCACGCTAAGCTTATTTTTGGCGGCCAAAGCAGAGCCGAGCAACGCAATGTTTTCCGTGCTTGTAGCACTGAAGACTTGGCCGGACTTCAGCGTAAACGTACCGCCGCCTTGGGTGTTCGCTAGGTTAGTCGGGTTAGTCGCGCCGATAACCGTCACGGGCGGGGTAAAGTTGGACGTGTTAAGCCTGCTGAACGCGCCGCCGTTAAACCCACGCATGATGAACCGCTGGCCGAGCTGCCCTAAATCTATGGAGGATTGCAGGTTCGTATCGTTGCTGGTCAGCCGGTCATTAAGGCTCTCACTGACCGATGTTATATGCGGCAGGCCCTTAACTTTATCTATCTGGCTTTGGGTCAGCGGGCTGCCGCCGCCTTCAAAACCCCGTACGCCGGCCGGAGAAATGGTAATGGTACTGCCGACGCCGGCCTTAACCGAACTAATTTTCTGCCCGACTGCCTGGTGCGCCACCAGCATCGCCAGCGACAGACCGATGCTTAAGCCCAAAATTATGACAATTGATACTGTTCTGATCAGGTTCCGGAACGCGTTGCGGATGCCGCGCAAGAGTGAACCCATTTCATATCTCCAATCTGTTAAGCGAAGCCGGTTCTGGCGAGGGCCAGTTGTCAGTTCTTAGGAGGAAGCGTACCCGTAGGTACGCTGACGAGCAAAACTGGTGACTGGTGCCGCCAGGAGCGGATGAGGCTGGAGGGGAGGTATGGAATGGGTTCATAGTGTTCATGGATCCTTCTTCATTAATTTGAACACATTTATACGCGGCTACCTTAAATCCAGCTTAAGGAACAGTCACTTTGCCACCCATTTCGCACCACACCAGCTCAAACCGGGCAGAGCCCGCCTTGTTCTGGTGTTCTCAGCACTGGGCACGATTTTTCCTTCCGATGCTCAGTCAACGTACTTCTTTGTACGTTTCCTTCCGCTTCTCAGGAAGAAATCGCACCCAGCACTAAGT
>JBGPNM010000059.1:0-6409 GCA_041487535.1 Candidatus Saccharimonadia bacterium | reverse complement strand
GGCAGTAGTAGAAAGTAAGATTGACGACTTCAACTCAGCCGGCAAAGCATAAGTACATGAGACAAACCCTTCGGGTTTTTCTATAGCTTCACGCGGTGTCGTTCTAATTCTTTAATTTGATAGAACGACTCCGGTTCGGCATATAAACTTCGCTAACCGCTCAGTTTATCATCGCGCCGGGCTTGGAGTGAATCCAAGCCCGGGCTGCTCTTTTCGCGTGCCCGTGTACTGTTCATATACCGATAACGGAACGCGGTTCAGGCTGGAAATACATAAGCGGGTTGCTTTTTTATACCCAAATGTGAAATTATTGATGCATAAGAATACAAAGGGTGGGCGAGATGCACAACCAGTTTGAAATCATAGCCGTTGGCGACATCGTGACGGATGCGTTTATCAAGCTGCTGGACGATCAGGCACAGACATATGTGGACGAACACGGCCGCAAGATTCTGGCTATGGAGTTCGGCACCAAGCTGCCGTTCGACCACGCCGAAGTAATCGAAGGCGTCGGCAATGCGGCTAACGGCGCGGTGGCCTGCGCGCGTCTGGGCATGAAGAGTGCGTTTGTGACGAATGTCGGCGGTGACCAAGAGGGCCGCGATATGATCCACGCGTTGGTTAAGAACGGCGTGGACCACCGTTTTGTGCGCGTTAATCCCGGCAAGCGGAGCAACTACCACTACGTCCTGTGGTACAAGGAAGAGCGCACCATTCTGATCAAGCACGAGGAGTACGACTACCACTGGCCGCACCTGACAGCCAAAGAAAAGCCGCGCTGGATTTACTTTAGCTCTATCAGTGAGCATGCCATTCCCTATCACGACCAAGTTGCCGACTGGCTGGAGGCCAACCCGGATGTTAAGCTGGCATTTCAGCCCGGAACGTTCCAAATGGAAGCCGGCGTGCTGCGCCTGAAGCGGATTTACCAACGCACCGAAGTGCTGGTGCTGAACCGCGAGGAGGCGGTGCTTGTCGGCGGCGGTAACCACGCCGATGTGCATGATCTTATCAACCACCTGCATGCGCTCGGGCCGAAGATTGTGGTCGTGACCGACGGGCCGGACGGCGCCTACGCCTCGGACGGTGCCAACCGGTACAAGATGCCGCTGTACCCTGACCCCGCGCCGCCGATTGACCGCACTGGTGCCGGCGATGCGTTCGCTTCCACCTTCGTTGCGGCGCTAGCCGAAGGCAATACCATCGAGGGCGCGCTGCAGTGGGCGCCGATCAACTCCATGAGTGTTTGCCAGAAAGTCGGTGCTCAGGCTGGGCTGCTGACCGAACACCAGCTGGAAGCCTGGCTGCGCAAAGCCCCGCCCTGGTACAAGCCGGAACGATTCTGAAACGGGTTTTAGAGCCTGCCCCCGATCTCACCATCCGGCCTGAAATCACCTGGTTACGGCCAAAATCTGCCTAAGCTTCGTCTACGTACTTTCCGGTACGTCTTCTCAGCTTAGACAAGATTTTGTCTCAAAACCAGGCAATTTCAGCCTGGAAGGGAGATCGGGGACAGGCTCTTAGCCTTGCCGGCGGCGTGAGCCGTAAATAAGCGGTTGCAGCAAGTAGCGCGCGGTGTCGTTAACTTTTATGACCGCGCGGTTTTGCCAATCCCAGTGCTGATCGCTCTGGACAATAAACGTTAGGACGCCGCCGCCTTGCAGGAAGAGGGTCAGTACGATCACCACAGCGAGCGGTTTTATTATCTGATACTTGCGCAAAAACTCCCGGAAGCTCAGGCCGGCAAACAGCATCATAAAGGGCATAAAAGGGATGAGATAACGGCCGTTAATGGCTACAGGCTGGGCAGTGCGCGCGTAAGCTCGCAGCGTTTCGGCAAACAGCGCGACGGTGTAGACCACGATGATAATCAGTACATATTGGCGGTATGGTTGTTTGCGCAGCAGCCGCCAGCCGTACCCGAGGAACATACCGGTACCGGCAATGGCGAGCACGGCCGCGGTCCTGTCTGGCAGCGGCAGGGGCAGTATATTCTCATTCAAGTAGCTGATCGCGAAGAAGCACCGCCGCCACATCCAATAGAGCCAGATGTGAGAATAATACCGGTAATCAAGCTTGAAACTGCTCGGCCGTGCCTGAACATAGAAGTAGTCACGCTGCCAAGGACCGTATTCCAGACATTCGTCTAAACTTAATATTTGGCTGCACGCGGGCGAGGGCGAATGGTAACGCCACATGTTGATGGCGTAACGCTCGCTAAACAGCCCTAACGATACCAAAAAAAGAAGTAAGATTCCGATTTGGCCAACCAGACCCAGACTCTTAAAACTTTGAAGGAATTTTCGCCCGAATTCTTTCCAAGCTAGTCGATGGTGCCCTACCTTCAAAAGTATTATGAATACCAGGATGGCCATGATCGGCAAAAATACATACTTCACTAGGCACGTAAGCAGCATAATACTAATGAGCAACAGGGTCCGTCCGGCAGAAATACGTCCGTGGCGGGCAGACTCCAGCCAGCTGAATGTCGCCAGCAGGCACCATAGCATTAGCGGGATCAGCAGGTTGTCGTAGTTAATTTGGGCGGCCAGGAACGGCACTACCGGGGTCAGGCTAAAGAGCAACAGGATGGTATGGGCCATGGCGCGCGAGCTGCCCAGCAGCAGGAGTAGCCGGCGGAACAAAATAAGACCGTACACGAACAAGGCGATGTTAAGCAGCCGCAGTACGATAATCTGTGCCACGGTGTTGGCGGTAATCAGCCGGATGGCTCGGTACGGGAGGCTCATTACGAAATGGTAGAGATACGAGGGGTCGCGCACCACCGCACCGTAGCTTTCGGAAAGGGCGGGCTGGTGAGTAAAAAACGGCAGCCATTGGCCGGCATGGTGCTGGATAAGGCCGAAATGAAAACTCTCGTCAAATGCCATGGGGTATCGGGAGCTGAGCGCAAACCATAACGCTTGCAACACGAAACAGGCAAGAACAACATAAAAACAGCGCTCGCTGGCCAGCCAACGGGTACTAGTAAAAGCCGCAGTCCGGAACCAGCCGCGTGCACGCGCGATATCCATCCATATAGCCTACCACACTCACTCTGAGACCAATCTGAGCCGCCTTCCTGCCCGTGTGAGTAGTCCGGTTGGCGGTGGTAACATGCTTGTGATAATCTTAAAAGTAAATATGACGAGGGTATTGTCCGAACTGCTTGGTGCGCGCGAACCGATGTTCCGCCGGGGGCTGTCGCGGCTGGAGGCGGCAAGCGGACACACCAGTACCGACATCCGGCTTTCGGCCGAAATGGAGCGGGTGGCGAAAATCAAGCTGCGGCAGCTCCGACTGGATCCGCACGACACGACCGGTGCCGAACTATATGCGGTGCTTCAGCAAAAAGTCGAAGCAGACGATGCTTGCCTTGCGGCCGCGCTGCGTAGTAAATTTGGCGATACCGAAACGCATCTTACCATCACGAAAGCGCTGGCCGAACTGCCGGTGCCCAAAAGCTGCTTTGCGCTGAAAACGGTCGTGGGCAAGCGGTTGCTGAAGGCCGCACCGCCTAGGCGTACCATGAAAACGCTCGGGTACCGGTCGTTCGACTCGATGATGCGGCGCGAGCCGCTGCTCCCGATTTTTGCTGCAGCCTGGCTGCTGGAGCCGCTTACTTGGCGCAAAGCGCTGCTTGACGCGTACAGACGGCTCAAGCCGGCCGATTTCGAGCTCCGTCAGTTGACTGTCACGGCACCGGCATCAGAACGCTGGCATGCGGTCGCGAACGGTGTTATAGCGCAAAAAAAGCACACTATTGTCGGCTTAAAGGAGTTCGGCGCGGTTGTATTGCTGCCGCTGCCAAAGGCCGAGCCGCCGGCCGCGACGCTGACAACGCTCCTCTTGGCTCTGCACGAAATCAACGAAGTCCGTGCCGCCAGTACCTACATGAAGTTATGCCAAGTTAAGCCGGATTTCGGCACGTGTGTGCAGACGGTGGTTACGGATGAGCCAACATTGGGTATCGAGCTGTTCAACGGGCCGATGCCGTGGCAAATTATCCAACGCTACTACGCGCGCTTTGCCGATCGTTTTCGGAGTGACTTGTTCGAGCCGCATGTCCAGCAGGAAGACTTATCCTGGCACTCGGTAGAGAAAGCACTTGCCTATATCGAACCGCGCCTGGATTTCTGGCAGCACACAGCCAGCTTAGGCATTCTGCACCAGCATCAGCCCGTCTCGCTCAATGTGATCGATGCCGCACTAAGCTTCTGCAACCAATTGCCGTACGAAAACCGGATTATCCACTACTTCCGCAATAATCTGTGGCACGAGCTCATCATCCGTTATTTGTGGCATCATCCTATCGAGCAGACGATGCTGAGGGGGCTGGAGTCGCAGCTTGTCGAAGAGCCGCAACTGCTATACAGTTAAGCGTAAGCAACCCATAATAAAGAGTACGTATTTATGCCAAACGACCTGGAAGATCTGAAAGCTCTGCGTTACGCCATCTGTATCTCTGGCGCAGCTGCCGGCAAGACCGTTACGGAGTCGCACGACAAAGCCTATGCGCTCGGCGCAGCCGTTGCACGGTCAGGCCATATCGTTACCACCGGGGCAACCGTAGGCCTGCCGTATTATGCGGCGTATGGGGCAAAACAGGCGGGCGGGGTGAGTATCGGTTTCTCTCCGGCCAGCAGTTTGCGCGAGCATATGCGAAAGTATCGCTTGCCGCACGACGTGTTCGATTTCATCAATTTTACGGGCTACAGTTACGTCGGCCGCGATTTGTACCTGGTGCAATCGAGTGACGCCGTTATAACCGTGGGCGGTCGTTTCGGAAGCCTCCACGAATTTACGTCGGCGCTGGAGGCGCACAAGCCCTGCGGCGTGCTGCTGGGCAGCGGCGGCACGGCCGATCTTATCCCCAAGCTGATGGAGACGCTCGAGCCACCGAACGGCGACCTGGTTATTTATGACGATGACCCTGTGCGTTTGGTGCACAAACTTATCCAAGTCTTAGACAAAAAGAACGCTGATATCCTTGAGTCTCTTAAGCATGACCAGCACTGGTACCTTCGCAGCGACCCGCTGCAATATCCGCCGCCCCGTGCCGGGTAACATAGCCGCCGTAAACCTGGTGCGATATAATACCTGCGGCCGTAACTATTTAGGAGCAATAATGAACAAGGAGCAGGGTGGTTTTAATGCGCTAGTCGTGGTGCTGGCGGTCGTGGTCGCAGGGGCAATTGGTTATACTGGCTGGTACGTCAGGCAGAGCAGGCAAGCGGCGCCAAAAACTACGCTTAGCTCGACATATGCGCAATCAGCGTATCAAAATACCGGCTGGAACAAGACCGTTACCTCGGGGAAAGGTGCGTTTCGTATTACGTTTCCTGATGGCTGGAATGTAGCACGCGACACCAATAGCGATGCGTTCATGATCGGGGGTGAGGCCCAACCTACCGTAAAGGCCGGTACGCCTGCTGTCGTAACCAGTGCGCCATTTGGCAGCGACGGGCCGGTTGTTCTGTTTATCTTCGTATCAAGCGGTGCGGATTCTGCTCCACGCGGTGCGGCTTCAGATTTCTTGCTGGAAAATGGCAAGACCAATCCCGTTCAGGGAAAAAAGTACGTATACGAATATCCTGCTGATCTGGCGGCTGATGTTGGCGGGCAGCGCATTAAGGGCGATAGAGATTACGCTTATGTATTTGACTTGGGAGGCGGCAAGCACCTGGAGGTATTGTACTCAGTGTACGCATCGGATCCGCGCAACAACATTCAGACAATAGACGAGCTCCTGCGCACCATTCGGCTCAACCCGTAGCGGCCGCTGGTACAATGGACTGGTGAGCAAATTTATCCTGAAAAGTGAGTTCGCGCCGGCAGGTGACCAGCCGGCGGCGATTGAGACGTTGGCCGGCGGGCTGGAGCGCGGCGTAAAGGAGCAGACGCTGCTGGGCGTAACGGGCAGCGGTAAGACGTTCACCATGGCAAATGTCATCCAGCGCCTGCAAAAGCCGACGCTGATTCTCAGCCATAACAAAACGCTGGCGGCGCAGCTGTATAACGAGTTCAAGCACTTCTTCCCTGATAACGCCGTTCACTACTTCGTCAGCTATTTCGATTATTACCAGCCGGAGGCGTACATCCCGCGGTCCGACACGTACATTGAAAAAGACTCGGCTATCAACGAGGAAATCGACCGGCTGCGGCATGCGGCCACCGATTCGCTGCTGTCACGGCGCGACGTGATTATCGTAGCCAGTGTCAGCTGTATATATGGCATCGGTTCGGTAGAGGACTATGGTAACTTAGCGCTTAGCCTTAAACTAAATGAGCGACGGCTGCGCGATAAGTTTTTGCGCCAACTCACCGATATCCAATACCACCGTAATGATATTGATTTTCATCGTGGGACGTTCCGGGTTCGAGGTGATATTGTCGACGTGTATCCTGC
>JBGPNM010000058.1:0-6917 GCA_041487535.1 Candidatus Saccharimonadia bacterium | reverse complement strand
TGATACGCTCCACAAAATTTTTGCCCACTATTCCAAGATAGTGCGCACCTTGACGGAGCATATTGGCCGCAATTCTACAACTCCCCAAGCCGAACGCGACGCCGCCTGGCGCAGCGCCATCCGCGCCCAGGCCTGCGACGCCGCACGGGCGGTGCTGCCTGCCGCCACCGAAGCAACGGTGGGCATCTACGCATCGGGGCAGGCACTAGAAAGTTTGATCATGCATCTGCTGAGCGATAAGCTGCCGGAAGCCCGGACGGCCGGCCAGTCCATCCTGGATGAGGCACGCAAGATTATGCCGGCATTTCTAGAGCGCGCCGACAAGCCCGACCGGGGCGGCGCGATGGTGGCATACCGGGCTAATACGCGCGCCGCGGTCGAAGCGCTGGCAGAATCGTATCTTCCGAGCAAACATACCGCTTCGATGGAGGCTGTTACACTTACCAACTTCTGGCCGCGCAACGAGCTCGACGCTGTGGCCGATATGCTCTACGAGTTCAGCGACCAACCGCTCGAATCAATTCAAAAAGAGGTAGACACCTGGCCGTACGAGCGGAAAGTAGAAATATTCCGCGCCTACATGGGCGAGCGCTTAAATCGCCGGATGCGGCCAGGCCGAGCATTGGAAAAGATACACTACAGCTGGGATTTGGTATGCGACTACGGCATATTTCGCGATCTGCAGCGCCACCGCATAGTGGACGATCTGGAATGGCAGCCGCTGAGCCCGCGCTACGGCTTTGAAATGCCCAAGCTCATCGAAGAATCTGGTTTGACAGACGACTTCGAACGCTGCTTTGAACTCAGCCTGGAACTGTATAGCCACCTGCAGCAAGCCGGGTACCGCGACGAAGCCCAATACGCCACCCTGCTTGGCCACCGCATGCGCTGGAAGGTAACATACAACGCCCGCGAAGCCTTCCATTTGCACGAACTCCGCACTAGTCCGCAGGGGCACCCCGGCTACCGCCAGCTCATCCTGGCTATGCACCGGCAGCTTGCCGACGTACACCCGCTGCTTGCCGGACACATGAAGTTTGTCAACCGCGATGAAGACCCCGAGCTAACGCGCCTGGCTGCCGAACGCTATAGCCAGTTCAAGCTCAGCCAGTTTGGGCAGGTAACGCCACCGCTAAAACCTTGACATTTCCCTATGCGGGGGTAGAATAAGCTGCATATGGCTAACCGGTTCATTATGCTTCTTAGCATTTGTAGCTCGAAGGAGCTCGGTTAGTAGCACGCTAAAACGTAAGACAAAACCGAGCAAAAGCTCGGTTTTTTTACTTTCAGGAAGAGTCTAATGAATACGCAGCAAACACAAGACCGTACAATTACAACTACTAACACCCGCCATACGACGAAGCCTGTAACCATCGCAGATACAAAACTCGAAGTTCTGCTCGGCAAACTCGTGGCATTTCCGACTGTCAACGACGATGCTAAAGCCAACTTCCAGGCACTGCGCTTTGCTGGCAAGCATCTGGCAGCACATGGCATGCACGTACGGTACATCGAACGCACGCCGCAGATGTACGATGCCCTCCTAGCTTCTTCGCGGGCAGACAACGCAATGACGCCAACCGTACTGTTGGCTGCGCATATCGACGTTATAACGGCGGATGCAGCCATGTTCAGCTTACGCAAGCAAGATGGCAGGTATCTTGGCCGCGGTGTGTATGATATGAAATTCGCCATCGCCGCGTATCTGGAGGTAGTAGCCGCGCTGCAACACACACTACCACGATACAACTTCGCTATTCTGCTCACCAGCGATGAAGAGCTGGGCGGCCGTGACGACATCAACGGCACACGCGGACTTGTCAAGGCAGGCCTGTGTCCGCAAGTCGTTATACTGCCGGACGGCGGTGAGAACTGGCAGCTGGAAACCGCATCGAACGGGTATATGCACCTGGTACTCGAAGCACGCGGCAATACCGGCCATAGCTCCCGCCCGTGGCTGGGGGATAATGCTATCCACAAACTGACCGGAGCGCTCCACGACCTAAAAAGCCACTTTAAAGATCAAGGCCCGGATACCGATACTCTCAATATCGCGACCATCAAGACGAGTGATACTCCCGCCAACCAGATTCCTGATTACGCCGCGGCCGAAATCTCGCTGCGCCTGCGCCACGCTGGGCGACTAGCCCACTGGCAACGAACCCTCGCCGAGATATGCAGCGAGCATGACATCACACTTACCGAACACGTTGCCTTGGACGTCATCCAGAATGACCTTGCAAACCCCTTCGTGCGGCGCTTCGCCGAGCTGACCCAAGAGGAAGTCGGCATTACTGTCGACGGCTTCCATTCATACGCCGCCAGCGACGCACGCTTTTTCGCCGAAATCGGGGTACCGTACATAAACACCTACCCGCACGGCGGCGGGCATCACAGCGCCAACGAATGGTTGTCCCAGGAATCCCTAACGCAGTTTCGCGATAGTGTCTTGCGTTATATCCGTGAAGTTGCCGTCGAACGGTAGCGAGTGATTCAATCTTTGTATTGTCCACCGTCTACCTTTAGCCGTTCGCCTTGACGTGATTAGTATCGTAGTATACAATACCTTTGATCTCATTACCGAAGACAGTAGCGGCCGCAAGGCTTAATCAGCTACCGAGGAAAGTGAAACAATTTATATTGTGACATTCCCTTCGTCTTTGGTATCAAGAGAACCAAAGACATTTTTTATATTTTAAAATCTTCGGTCGAAAGATTTTAAAGCAACTAGGGAAAAGAGCAGCCCGAGCGACGGATTTACTCCGGCGCCCGGCGCGATGGGAAAAACCGAAGGTTTGTCCCATTAAGGAGCAATATGGCATTAACAAAACAGAAGAAGCATGACGTTGTTGCCGAGGTGGCCAGCTTGCTGGCTGAATCGAAAATGACTGTCGTAGCGGCGTATCCGCACACCACGGTAAAGGCAATGCAGCAGCTGCGCCGCGATACGCGCGTGAACGGCACCAAGGTCCGCGTCGTAAAGAACCGCCTCGTCATCAAGGCTTTGTCCCAAACTGAGACACTGAAGGCTACTGACACAAGCCACCTGAAAGGGCAACTTGTATACGCATTCAACAGCCAGGACGAGGTCGCACCGGCCCAGGCAATCGCGAAGTTCGCCAAAACCAACCCGACGCTGGAATTCGTAGGTGCTATCAGCGCCGCCGGCAAATTCCTGAGTGCCGACGAGGTAAAAGCACTCGCCATCCTGCCGGGCAAGAACGAACTCATCGCCCAAGTGGTCGCCACATTGGCGTCACCGCTTGACCAGGTACTAAATGGCCTGTCGGGCAACCTGCACGCACTGCTCGACGGTGTGGCGGCTAAAGCTGCGGCTTAAGTAATAATTATTAAGGAGATATGAAATGGCAGATTTAAAGAAACTTGCCGAAGAGCTGACCAAGCTCACGGTGCTCGAAGTAAACGAACTGAAGACCATCCTGAAGGATGAGTACGGCATCGAGCCGGCCGCCGCTGTAGCAGCCGTCGCCGGTCCGGCCGCTGGCGAAGCAGCGCCTGCCGAAGAGGCAAAAGCTGAATACGACGTCGTCCTGAAGGACGCCGGCGCGCAGAAGGTTGCGGTCATAAAAGCAGTCAAAGACCTGACCCAGCTTGGCCTTGGTGAAGCCAAAGCGCTTGTTGACGGCGTCCCAAAGACCATCCTAGCGAAGGCCAAAAAAGACGACGCTGAAGCCGCCAAAAAGGCCCTCGAAGCCGCTGGCGCCACCGTCGAACTCGTCTAGCACGGGAAGTACGTTCACGCGCTCAGCACGAAGCGAACACATCAGGCCTTCTGCTCATAGGAAGTGGGGGGCCTGATTTATCCACAATTATTGGTTTACGTTTTGACTTGACTTCCTAAAAGTGTTAGGTTTAGGAGTAGGTGGCGGGTCAAAAAGTTTAGAGAGACTAAAAATAATGGCAGACATACCAGAAAAACAGATTAAGCGGTTACGTACTTTGATTCAGGATGCCGAGATGAACCTCGCGGCTGCATCAGAATTACTTATTAGCATCGTCGGTGATGATGCTAAAGTTGGGCCAATTGTGCGCGAAGAAACCTTAGGTAAAATCCTGGAAGGTGTGTTTGACGGCCAAAATATGGTCGGCAGCGACAGCAAGACGTACCCGGTGCCGGCTAATTATGCATCGAAATCAAAGCTTGTCCAGGGCGATATACTGAAACTGACAATCGCTGATGATGGTACGTTCATGTACAAACAAATCGGCCCGATTCCCCGCAAGCAAGTCGTCGGCGCCTTAAAGCTAGAAAACGGCCACTATTTTGTGGAAGTCGCTGGTAAGAATTACCGCGTACTGCTGGCCAGCGTGACGTATTTCAAGGCCAAGCCGGGCGATCAGGTAAGCGTCAATCTCCCCGAAGACGACAGCACGGCCGAGTGGGCCGCCCTCGAAGCCGCATTGTAATTTACCGATCTAACCAGTCGAGACGCGGGTAGCAGTTTGAAACCATTGATGATTTATAATTATATATTACAACCGTTATGTCCAGCTCTGCGGAATCTATAAGCGTTGTGACGCAGAATATGTCCATTAATAATGGCGACGTCATTCAACGCTTCTGGGTGTTTGAAGAACTTATGCTTCTAAAGCTGCCTGATATTATTGCTGTGCAGGAAGTATCGAGAGACGTAGGCCTTGCCTCCATACTTCGCATAGCTGGCAGCTTGCACTCGGCGACTGGCCACGTTTACGGGACAAGATACACAGCGGTGTATCCAGGCCAAGAGAACGAGCAGGGTGTGGCCGTTATTTCTCGGCTGCCAATTTTGGCCAGCTGTACTTCTAACTTTCGAGATGGCGGCAACCAAGTGCAAATTACGCAACTTGACACCAGCCATGGCGCGCTAGCCCTTGGTAACGTCCACCTCGAAGCTGCGCCGCAAAAAGAAGGCCAACGACGAAGAAAGATGGGCGAGTTAGCACTGTACATGGCGGGCTTGCAACCTGCCGCACAAATAGTAGCCGGTGATTTTAACACCCCGCAGTGGCCCGTCTTCCGTACGACGCGAGACCTGGAGCAAAAGCATGGTTATACCTCCGCCTTTAAAGAAGTGCACGGCCACGAGCCGTCGTACACCTTTCCTGCACTGAGCCCAGAAGAGTTAGAGGCGGGCGGGTATCTAAAACCGGGTGAACTACTACAGCTAAAAGTTCTTGCAAGCGTTATCCGCCCTTTTAAGCGGGATACACCCGCACTGCCACATTACGCGACCGACTATATGTTTTATAAAGGGGAACTCGAGCCGATAGCGGCGGAGGTGGTTGGCGATGGCGAGCGAGGTACTCCTTCAGATCATCTAGGGCTGTGGGTGAAGCTCTTGTGGGGCACACTACAGCCCTCTATGTAATTTATACATTCGAAATCCCGTGACTGACCTTCTATAATCTATACAAATGGGGCAGGCGTTATATAGAAAATACCGGTCGAGAGGCTTGGATGAAATTGTCGGGCAGGAGCACATCACTCAGACGCTCCGGCGGGCGATTGACTCTGGCCGTATTAGCCATGCCTACCTTTTCACCGGGCCGCGCGGCGTCGGCAAAACTTCCATCGCCCGCATCCTGGCGCACGAGCTGAACAATGTGCCGTACACCGACGAAAGCAGCCACTTGGATATTATTGAGATCGACGCGGCCAGCAACGGCGGCGTGGAAGAAGTACGCGACCTACGCGACAAAGTCCACATTGCGCCCAGCAGCGGTAAGTACAAAGTGTACATCATCGACGAAGTCCACATGATGACCACCTCGGCCTTCAACGCGCTGCTGAAAACCCTAGAGGAACCGCCGGCCCACGCCGTCTTTATCCTGGCGACAACCGAAGCGCACAAGCTGCCCGCGACGATCATCAGCCGCACGCAGCGTTTTACGTTCAAGCCGGTGCCGCAGGATCAAATCGCACGGCATTTGCGCCGCATTGCCACCGAGGAACGTATCGACATCACCGATGATGCTTTGGCGCTCATTGCCGAGCATAGCGAGGGCAGTTTTCGCGACAGTATCAGTATGCTAGACCAAGCCGGAAGCGCCAATCAACCCATAGACCGTGCTGCCGTCGAGCGGCTGCTTGGCATTCCGGCTTCCTCAACTGCTGAGGAGCTTATGCGCTTGCTAACAAGCCGGGACATTCAGGGCCTCACCAGCCTGCTGGCGAGCTTACGCACAAACGGCTACCAGGCATCAGCCATTGCCAAGCTGCTCGGCGGCACGCTGCGTACCAGTTTGCTGAGCGGCTCCGGCCCGCTTGAGCGGCGGCAAGTGCTGTCGCTACTCGCCCGGCTTATTGACGTGCCGGCCTCGCACCATCCCGACCAACTGCTAGAGCTTAGCCTGCTCGAAATAGCGCTGGGCGATGAACCTGTTGTCGCAGCCAGCGCCGCAGCTAGCCCGGCAGCCGGGCTTCCAGCACTCATGCCTCAGCACCCGGCGGCGGTACCTGTCAAACCGGCAGCCCCTCCGGCTACCACACCCCCGGTCATACAGGCGGTCACGACTACCACTATTCTGTCACCCGCGCCTGCTGCTGCAAAAGAGACCGACGCTGCAGGCGAGGCCCACCGCAGCCCTGCCTCAAGCACAATTATTGACGACGCCCAGTGGCAAGCCCTCCTAGACGCTCTCCGCAAGCAATACAATACGCTGTACGGCATAATCCGTATGGCCCGGCCGGAGTTCTTGCCGG
The DNA here is from genome assembly GCA_041487535.1 of Candidatus Saccharimonadia bacterium. Classification (GTDB taxonomy): domain Bacteria; phylum Patescibacteriota; class Saccharimonadia; order Saccharimonadales; family UBA4665; genus JANWHZ01. The sequence goes on along the minus strand of JBGPNM010000058.1, from coordinate 211 downwards.
GGACTGTCCGGCTAACGTTCGGCTTCCCGTTCCATCAGAAACGTGCCAACGACACCAAAAATAAGCAGCTGCTTATGGCAGTACTCGAAAACATCACCGGCCAACGTCTGGCGATCGAGTGTTTGTTTGACCGGACCGTCACCCCGCCCGCACCGGTGACTCCCGCATCCGCCAACACACCTGGCGCATGCACGGCTTCCTCGCCGAGCGG
>JBGPNM010000057.1:0-6967 GCA_041487535.1 Candidatus Saccharimonadia bacterium | reverse complement strand
TACTACTGCCTGGACCGCCGCCACAACATCCTTACCAACGAGCTTGGCGACAGAGTATTCATCGGGATTCTCGCGCAGCACTTTCTCCAACGTCTCGCGGTAAGCAATGCGCATATCGGAGTTTATGTTAACTTTAGTGACGCCGATTTGCACGGCGCTGACAAAGAAATGCCCGGGTGTATCGCTGCCGCCGTGCAGGCTGATATTGCAACCGAGTGCGTCACGGATCCGTTGCAAAAGTTCCAGGTCCAGCTGCTTCGGAACCGGGTACTTGCCGTGCAGGTTGCCAATCGCGGCCGCGAACGTGTCAATGCCGGTAGCGTCCACGAAGGCCCGCGCCCCTTCCGGCGTACTGAAGGTCTTTTTAATTTCCTCATAATCAATTGCCTCTTTGTGGAGATTGGAAGAACCGCCGAAGTAATGCGGCTCGCTCTCTACCAGCGCGCCGGTGAACTTGGCATAGGCCACGACTTCTTTGGTCGCCGCGATGATTTCTTCGTCGGTAGCGTCGTGGTTGGCCTGGCTGACATCAATATGGATAAATTCGAAGCCGGCCTCAATACCTTTCTTGGCCGCTTCCACCGACGGTGAGTGGTCAAGGTTGACGTACACTTCTGCGCCGAATTCCGCACGGAAGTTGTCCACCATATCGCGCACGTTATCCAGGCCGATATCGTCCACCTCTCCCTGGCTTACTTCTACCATCACCGGCGATTTCTTGCTGGCGGCAGCCTGAACCACCGCCCTTAGCGTTGGCTGGTCGTCGAGATTGAAAGCTCCGAATGCCCAATGTTCGGCGCGCGCGGCGGCCATGCGCTCCCGTGCCTTAGCGCAATTGCGGCGGATCTGCATAAGGGTACTCGGCATATACGATTCCTTTCCATTACGCTTAAAGTATAGAAGCTCATGGTCGCTTTTGCCAACTCACGCGGCTTTAAATACTCTATCAGGCTCGGAGCGGCGGCTTCATGTTAACCACATGGTGCGCAGCCAGCTGAATATGCTTGGCGTCTAAGCCGAAGTGCGTGAGCAGCTCGTCCGGTTCGCCTGATTCGCCGAAGCGGTCTTGCATGCCGATGCGCTTCATCGGCGCCGGAAATTCTTCGCCAAGCAGCTCGGCGATAGCACCGCCCAAGCCGCCGTTTATTTGCGCTTCTTCGGCCGTAACGACGCGGCCGGTCTTGCGCACGCTCTTCAGGATCGTCTCTGCATCAAGCGGTTTGATCGTCGGCACGTGCACGACTTCGGCATCAATACCGTCCTTAAACAGCCTGTCGGCGGCGACTAGCGCCTGGTACGTCATGGTGCCGGTGGCAATGATCGTCACATCCTCGCCCGGCGTCAGCACATAGGCTGTGCCGATTTCAAAGGGTGTATCGGGCGTCGTGATAACCGGCGTGGCTTCGCGCGCCAGGCGCATATAATTCGGCCGTTTGTCTCGCGCCATGGCCAGCGTCGCCTTTTCCGCCTCCACGCTGTCGCACGGCGCAATCACAACCATGTTCGGCAGCGCCCGCATCAGGGCGATGTCTTCCAGCATCTGGTGCGTAGCCCCGTCCGGCCCCACGCTGATGCCGGCGTGCGAACCTATCAATTTGACCGGCCGGTCATTCAGGCAGATGGTCGTCCGTATCTGTTCCCAGCAGCGGCCCGGCATGAAGGCGGCATAGCTGCTGACAAACGGGATTTTGCCCATCGCCGCCAGGCCCGTACCGGTTGTCACCAGGTTCTGCTCGCCGATGCCGATTTGTATAAAACGCTCCGGAAATGCCGAAGCAAACAGATTCATTTTGGTGGAGTCGGTCAAATCCGCGCACGCAGCCACCACCCGAGTGTCAATCTCACCTGCTTTCTTCAGCCCCCGCCCGAACCCCGCCCGGATCGGCTCTTTGACTATATCTTTGTCCGTAACGTTACCGACCAGATGTATATTGTTCATCTCCGCCTCCTCGTATGTGTGAAAATAATAGCGAGAGGTGCGCCAGCAATCACCGACCAAAGCACAAGATCAAACGAAGCGTTTCGTAAATCGACACCGGTAGGTAATTCTCGATGAAGCGAAAACCAATCAAGTTTACTAGTCAATGCACTTGCGCAATCTTCCGCAACAGGCGACCCAGCATTATAATAGTTGAGCGGAAAACCACGAAATGTTCTAAATTCAGCTTGTGGCCGCAATTGATTCCAGCACTCTGCCGTGGCACAAATCTGATTCTCCGCCGATTGATTAATATCTCCACATTGATCAAAGTACACTCTGTTTGCGATGCGGAAGGTATAAAATAATGTCGCAGCCGTAACCAACGCACCGCATCCTAAGGCAATCAGTACCACCAGGAATACTTTACTCATGCTCGCTCCGGATTTTGCCGCCAAGGGTACGTAATTCGTGCAGAGCTATCTTCGCCTGCTCGTGGTTGGGCGGGTTGCCATGCCAATGAAAGTCGTATTCCATGAAGTCCACACCCATGCCGGGCACCGTATGCGCCAGGATCATCACCGGCTTTTCCACGATGGCGCGCGCCATGGCGCAGGCATCAATCACGGCCTCGATGTTATTGCCGTCAACCTCCAGCACGTGCCAGCCGAATGCCTCCCACTTGGCATGCAGATCTTCCAGCGGCATCACCATTTCTGTCGGGCCGTCTATCTGAATGTTGTTGCGGTCGCACATGGCGATAAGGTTGCTGAGTTTGTACTTAGCCGCCAGCATGGCGGCCTCCCAAATATTGCCTTCATCCTGCTCGCCGTCGCCCGTTATCACGTACACCCAGCGGTGCTTTTGCTTGTCCATGCGGAGTGCCAGCGCCATGCCGCACGCCTGGCTCAGGCCGGAGCCGAGCGGACCGCTGGTCGTTTCCAAACCAGGCAAACGAGTACGCTCGGGATGGCCCTGCAACCGCGAGCCGAGCTTGCGCAGCGTCAGCAGTTCTTTCTTGGGAAAATACCCAGCCTCCGCCATGGCGGCGTAGCGCACCGGCACGCAGTGGCCGTTACTCAGAATCAGGATGTCGCGCTTGTCCCAATCGGGGTTCTTCGGATCGTGTTTAAGAATATCAAAATAGAGGGCAGCGAATATATCCGCCAGCCCCAACGGCCCGGCGCTGTGCCCGCTGCCGGCGTGTTCCAACATAGTAATAATGTCCGTACGAATCTGGTTGGCCTTTGCTTCCAACGACAATATCGACAACTTTTGAGCCATAGCCCCTCGGAGAAACGTTTATGTTAATGTTCCTAGTGTAGCACATGGGCTTAAACATAGTCTGTGAGTATTAACCCATACGCACATTTGGCCAAACAGCAAAAAGTGCTCTGCAGTTTTATTGCAAAATTGAATCACAAGGATTGTTTTTACATTCTGAGCAAAAAGTGTGAATGAGTCAGCACAACATCCGAGTAGCCTATTTTTATCTTAGTGTATTAAAGTTTGATATCGTTTGGTCGTACGCTAGATCACTCAGAACTGATTCTCTGTACTGTTCAGCGTGCGTCGGGCTAACAACTCCTTGACGCTCAAGAGCCGAGACCTCCTTCATCTTTTTGTCATATCGCGCGACGGCCGCCATATCTCCGTCCTGTTCCGGAGAAACAGGCGTCACAAAACTTCCCTCGTGTCCCGGTGTTGCCATACTTGTCCATTCTTTTTCCTGCTAACCGCATGCCATTGATTCTCGCTTCGTCGAACTAGCAGGAAGTATATAAAGCAACGGGTTATTCTATTAAGACCTGTACACCTCATTGCCAACGTTTGAGCCATAGGCTGGGAAGGTCTTATACTAATGATTCCAGTGTAGCATAGGCTTGCGCCGGACTGATGGCGTGCTCAATATAACCACCAACATTCAGCACGTCAACACCGCCCTCCGCCAGATCCCGGGCATTGTTGGCATTCACACCCCCGTCCCAGCCGATCTCCACACTGGGCTTAAGGGCGCGGAGCTGCTGCACTTTGCTGAGCAGCCGCAAGTCCGCCGTACCGCCGTAGTGACCGAGCCGGCCAGAGAATATCAGCACATGGTCAATCAGCTCCAGCGCCGGGGCGATATCCTGAACCGGTGTTTGCGGCAGCAGCGCCAAGCCTACTTCCATGCCATGCTGGTGCAGCCACGTCGCAAACGCCAAAAAGTTACCCTCAGCTTCGGCGTGCACAATGATCATACGCGGGCCAAGCGCCGCCAATTCCTGAGCGTGGACGAACGGCTTCTGATACATAACGTGCAGATCCACTGGTATATTCGCCGGCCAGTAAACCTCGCTCAGCCCGACACTGCGCGGCTGCGCAAAAATACCATCCATCAGATCGATGTGCAGCCGGCGCGCAAACGGCACCACGCGCTGCATTTGCACACGGTAGCCGTTCGGCTCCTCCGCCAGAATCGTCGGGCAGATGGTGGTGTTCATCTTATAACTCGTCCAGCTCCCGAATGCGGCGTTTGAACCGGCTAGCACCGGCGAACGGCGTTGAAAGCCAGGCGGTTACTATCGGCATGGTCTCATCCAGCGACAGATAGCGCGAAGATAAGCACAGCACGTTACAGTCGTCGTCGTTGCGCGAAGCGCGCGCTTCCTCGACATTCCAGCACAGAGCAGCCCGGATGCCCTTGAACCGGTTGGCCGCTATGCACATACCTTGCCCGCTGCCGCAGATAAGGATTCCGCTGCTGTTCTGTTCACCACTAGCAAGCAACGAGGCCACCACACGGCCAGCAAACTGCGGATAATCGTCCAGCGGATCAAGCGTTTTATTGCCGTCATCTACTACGTCGTAGCCGCCCTGACGTAAGTATTGGCTCAATTGCTGCTTAAATACGAAGCCATTATGGTCGGCACCGATGTAAATCTTCATAGCCCTCCCCCCACTTTCGGCCGTTATTGATGATCGTGTGATTCATTTTGGTGGAGTATACGCCCCACATCAGCCACCTCTTCCACGAGCCGGTTGGAATAGCCCCATTCGTTGTCGTACCAAACTACGACTTTGGCAAGGTTGCCTGCCACTACGTTCGTCAACTCCAGATCCACAATGCCTGAGTTACTGTTGCCGATATAATCGCTGCTGACGAGCGGCTCGTCAGAGACCGCGACAATGCCCTGGTAATACGGCTCCTTGGACGCTTTTACTAGGACGTCGTTAATTTCCTCTTTGGTGGTGCTGCGCTTGAGCAACATGGTCACGTCGCTGAGTGATACCACCGGCGTCGGCACGCGCACGCTCAGACCGTCGAATTTGCCCTTCAGACTGGGCACCGTCAGCGCTACGGCGATTGCCGCACCAGTCGTGGTCGGGACAATATTTTGTGAGGCGGCGCGTCCTTCGCGCAGATCTTTTGCCGGGCTATCGGTCAGCGTTTGGCTGGCAGTGTCGCTGTGCACGGTAGTGAGCATGGCTTTTTCGATGCCGAACTCTTGGTCCATAATGCTCATGATGGCCGCTATGCTGTTGGTCGTACAAGAGGCATTGCTGATAACGTCACCCGCGCCTTTTAGCTTGTCGTCGTTCGCACCGATCACAACCGTACTGACATCGTCGCTTTTGGTTGGCGCAGAGATGACTACGCGCTTGGCGCCTGCCGTAATATGCGCTTTGGCAGTTTCTCCGGTTGTGAAACGGCCCGTGGATTCGATCACGACGTCGACACGCAAATCTTTCCATGGCAAGACGGCCGGGTCCTTCTCTGCCGAAACAGGAATTGCTTTGCCGTCGACAATAATATTCTTGTCGTCGTGACTAACCTCATGGGCATAGTCGCCGTAGTTGGAATCGTGCTTGAGCAAATACGCCAGCGTCTTGGTATCCGTTAAATCATTGATGCCGACGACCTCCAGGTCGTCCCGCTCGTATGCGATACGGAACGCAATCCGTCCGATACGCCCAAAACCGTTGATAGCTACTCTGGTCTTCATATCTCCCCCGCCTTAACTTGGTTATACACTAGCGCTGACCTACATTGTAAGAGCACAAGCAGAATCAAGCAACTGGCTTACGGCGAGCGCAAGTATGCCTGACTAAACTCAGACGACTTCTATTTTTTCACCCTGATACTGCGGCCGGGACGAGCTTTTTCATGCCTGATGCTTGAACCGCTCCACACACTCGCCGATGATCTTTTTGGCAGCTTCTGTGTCGCCCCAACCAAGCACCTTGGTCGTACCCGGCTTCTTCAAATCTTTGTAGTGGCTGAAGTGGAACTCCACCTTCTGCTTCCAGCGCTCGCCCAGGTCGTCCAGCGTCTGGATTGCATCGCCAGTGTTCCGGTCGTCTGCCGGGACGCAGATTACCTTGTAGTCCATCTCACCGTCGTCTTCGAAATTCAGGATACCGATAACACGTACTTTCAGGTGTACACCCATTGGGATAGGCTCGGCACAAACAATAAGCGTGTCCAGCTCGTCGCCATCCTCATCCAGTGTTTGAGGAATAAAACCATAGCTTGCCGGCTTCGCAAAAATGCTCGGCTCGACCCGGTCAATCTCAAAGGTCGCAGTCTTGCGGCGGTATTCGACCTTCAGTATCGACCCTTCCGGAATTTCGACAACCGTGTTTACAGTACCATTCTGCCAATCACCCGTTTCCAGCACAACATTAAAATCTGCCATCGTAACCTCCGTCAGTTATAGATTATAATATTCACAATTTATTGTATACTAAGAGGTTACTCGTCGCCAGAGGCCGTAATCTCGTTGTATATTTCATGAAGTACCCCCTCAGCTCTCCCTTCTGTGCCTCTGCCTCCTCTGGAGTTATTGATCCATCCCCTACCATCATGTCTGCTACTTCGGCGTTGTTGTAGTAAAATTCAGTAGCCTCCTCAAGCACGCCGGCTATCGGCCACAAGAAAAGCCGGAACAATAAGCTCCGGCTTTAGTGCGCTGGATAAGGTGGCTATGACGAAACTTTAACCCGCCTGCAAGCCTGAGCTATATTTCATCCTCCTCTACCATTCCATTTTCACGTTGCGAGTTTTCG
>JBGPNM010000056.1:0-7275 GCA_041487535.1 Candidatus Saccharimonadia bacterium | reverse complement strand
CAATCTCTTGAGCGGGCTTATTGCCTACCAGCTGCAGCCAAAGAAGCCCGCAATTCATTACACAAGAACAGAGCAGCGGTTGCTGACGCAACCGCTGCTTACGGAAGTCTGACGGTTTCCGTTATGTCGAACTGGGGTTATACTAAAGAGCAATGGCTGCAATTTATTTAGATTACGCCGCGGCGGCGCCGCTGGACGAGCAGGTGCTGGCCGCCATGCGGCCCTATTTTAGCCAGGACTTTTACAACCCCTCGGCTGCGTATCTGGCGGCCAAGCATGTACGCCGTCAGCTGGAAGCAGCACGCGCTAGCGTGGCCGGCGTGCTTGGCGCCCGTCCGTCCGAAGTCGTCTTTACGGCAGGAGGGACAGAAGCAAATAATCTTGCCATTCACGGCGTTATGCGGGCTCACTCCGGCAAAAAAGTTATCGTAAGCGCCATAGAGCACGAATCGGTGCTGGCCGCAGCGCAGGTGTACGACTGTGCGGAGGCGCCCGTACATGCCGACGGCCTGGTGGGTATAAAGGCGCTGGAACGGCTGATTGACGACGATACGGTGCTCGTAAGCGTCATGTACGCTAATAATGAAGTCGGTACCATCCAGCCCGTGCGCGAAATCGCGGCGCTGGTTCATACCGTTCTTGCGGCGCGGCGCATAGCGGGCAACCCGCTGCCGCTATATACTCATGCCGACGCGGCGCAGGCGGCGAACTACCTGGATCTGCATGTTTCTCGCCTAGGAGTAGACCTTATGTCCCTCAACGGTGGTAAAATCTACGGCCCCAAACAGAGCGGCGTGTTGTGGGTGCGCAGCGGCATCGAACTTAAGCCGCTGATATACGGGGGCGGCCAGGAGCGGGGGCTTAGGAGCGGCACCGAAAATGTCGCAGGCGCCATCGGTTTTAGCACGGCATTGACTATCGCGCAAGGTATGAAAGGAGAGGAATCACGCCGCCTGCAGCAGCTGCAGCAATTATTTTTTGATCTCTTAGCAAAGAAGATACCTGTGGCCGTTATCAACGGTTCGCGCAAAAAACGTTTGCCGAACAACGTGCATATCACACTGCAGGGCACCGATAACGAGCGCATCCTTATGGGCCTGGACGAGGAGGGTATTATGGCAGCGGCAGGGTCGGCTTGCAGCGCCAGCAACGAAGAACCCTCGCACGTCCTGCGGGCGATGGGCATTTCGCCGGCTGATGCGCAGTCGTCGCTGCGCTTTACCATGGGCCGCGGCACAACCGAGGCGCATATCCGCACGGTTGTCGAAACGCTCGTCAAGCTTATCAACTAATGGCGAAAGCGGTCCGGGTAGTCGGTGACAACGCCGTACAAGCCGTAACGCTGCCAGCGCTGGGCTTTTTTAGGGTCGTCCAGGACATAGGCGGAGAGCTGATAGCCGCCGCGGCTAACGGCACGGATAAAGCCGGACCACAGCCAGTGCTGGTTCAGGGTAATGCGTCGCGTGTTGAGCTGCTTCGCCCGGAGGTTGGCGCGCACGCCGGACCACTGCTCGTTCACAATTGTCTGAATCTCTGGTACGGCGGAATGCAGCGCCAGGAGCGTTCGCTGGCTGAACGAAGCAAAGCGGAAGTCGGCGGGCTGCCAACCCTTATGAAGGTACTGCTGCACTACGGCAATAATGCGGTCTGCCGGTTCGCCCGGTTTGGCATCGATAATGAGCGGCCGGCGTTTGCCGACCGCTTCGATAGCCTCTTCCAGCGTGGTGAGGTCGGGCTTGTGGAGCCTAAGTTCGTCTAAGCGGTGGTGCCTGATGGTAAGTGCTGTCCCCGACGGATCGGTTACGGCCGGCTTGTAATGCAGCACCGGTATGCCGTCCTGGCTGACGCGCACGTCAATTTCAATTTCATCAACACCGTACTCGATAGCCTTTATCAGCGAAGCAATGGTATTTTCCGGCGCTAGACCGCCCGCTCCGCGCTGCCCGATGATGTTCATACCGTTAGTGTAGCACGAGAGTTACGCACTCATTGCCTAGCGCTTATCTCGCCGCTATACTGATTCTAAGATGCTCAAGCTTTTGCGTACGTTTATCGGTGGTCTGGGTCTCGTGGTTGTTTTGCTCGTGGCAGGCATGCTCCCGGTGTACGCTGCTACCACGGCCACGACCGATGGCATCGCGCGCAGCTATGGTACGGACGAAACAGTGCGCCAGGGGATGATTGTCGGCCTGAGGCACGGCAGCACCAGCAAGGTTGTGCCGCTCAACCGCGACCGCATTACTGATATGCTTGGCGTTGTCATAGCTGCCAGTGACGCGCCGATTACCATCTCCGGCGAAACGTCATCCGCGCAAGTGTACGTAGCTTCCTCCGGACAATACAACGTGCTGGTGAGCAATCAGAACGGGCCGATCCGTGCCGGCGACTACATCTCCATCTCGGCCCTGAACGGTATCGGCATGAAGGCGCCGGATACCGAAACGCCGGTTCTGGGTAAAGCTGTAGCCGATTTTAGCGGGGCTAAGAGCCGCGAGACAAGCTCCGCCACGCTTCATAGCAACGGCGGCACGACGACGGTCGTCATCGGTGTGGTAGCGGCGAATATCGGGGTTGCCGGCAACCCCAACCTAGGCCGCGGCACCGGAGATTTACCAGGCTTCTTACAAGTGGCAAGCAGCTCTATCGCCGACAAGCCGGTCGGCGCCCCCCGGGTATACCTGAGCTTAGCCGTACTGGTGTTGAGCGCGTTTATATCCGGCAGCCTCTTATACGGCGGTGTCAGAAACAGCATCTCGTCAATTGGCCGCAATCCGCTTGCTAAACGCTCGATTCTGCGGGGCCTGTTGCAGATTATACTGGTCAGCATCATCATTTTTATTCTTGGCTTATTTGCGGTATATTTACTACTAAGGCTATAAGCGTAAGCAGGGTGGGCAGGTAAACGTACATGACAATCTGGTGGCTTGGTTGCATACTCGGCACGCTGGGCGCAAGCGCGGTTGCGTTTGTATGGGTTGCCGTACGTGTGGGCGGCGCTGGTGGCGGACGCCGTGCTAAGGGGGCTGACGACTTCGTCAAAGCGGCCGAAGAGGACGTAGAGCACATCTTTAACACGGAGTTTCGCGAGGAACTGCGCAACCGCGGACGGTTGCACTTTGAAAAGATTATCGGCGAGAACGCCATGTTCCTGCAGCAGGATTTGCGGCTGACTACGTCGCAGCTGAACGAGTACATGAAGACAGAGATTACTCGCAAGCTGGAGGAGGAGTTCGGCAAATACGAGCAGTCAATTATGGACGCCAAGCAGCTGGCGATCGACTCCATCCAAAAAACGAATCAGGCCATCGACGAGCAGCGCGAGGTGCTGGGCGAGCAGGTTCGGCAGCAGATTGAGACCGAGAAAACGCAGATCATCAGACGCTTCGAGGAGAATATGGCCGACATTATCAACCACTACATCATGCTGGCGATCGGCAATCAGATTAACCTGAGCGACCAACTGGAATACATCCTTGGCGAGCTTGAGGCGAACAAGCAGGAGATTCTGGAAGACGTGGTGCGGGGGGCATAAGGCGACATGGAGTCTAAACAGCCCGCTCTAAGTCTGCCCGTGCTTGTCACGACACCAGGGGACATCAAACGTTTGGCCCGCGAATTGAAAGTGCTGGATGAGTATATGCGGCAGCAGGCCTTGCGTACGCCCGGCCAGCCCATGGCGAAGCTGCCCAAGACCAGCCGTCTGCTTGATGAATTAGCTGCGGCAAACGATCTGAACCTGCTGGACGAAGCCGCCCGTCACCAATTGACGGCATTTTTGACCGTAACCGAAGGGTACGCGCCGGTGGTGCACATCAGTTTTGCGGTGGACCCTTCGTCGGCTTTTTTGCAGAAGATCGTGGGGTGGTTCCGGCAGAATATTCATCCGCTCGTGTTGGTCCGCGTCGGCTTGCAGCCCAGCATCGCTGCCGGCTGCACCGTGCGCACCACCAACAAGTACTTCGATTTTGGTTTGGGTATGCGCTTTAAGCAACGGCGGGATGAACTCATGAAGGTATTGCAGTGAGCGACAACAGTCACTTTAACCGGCTAGTCGGGGCCGGGCGTCCGGTCGGCGAGGTTATCGCGGTGGACAGATTCCTGGTGCACGTGCGGGGCCTGCAGCCAATCAATCTGCATGCGCTGGTTATGTTCGAGGACGGCAGCAAGGGCTTCGTGCGCTACGTTCTGGAAGACCATGTCGTGCTGTTGCACCTTGGCACCCGCAGCCTGGCTGTCGGCATGATGGCCGTGGTCCAGCACACCGAGTTAGTGAGCAAGGTGGGCAAGGATTTTATCGGGCGCGTCGTATCTGTTACCGGTGAACCGCTGGACGGCAAAGGTCCCATTGCGGCCGATGCTGTCTGGCCGGTATTCAATCCGGCACCGGGCCTGCACGAGCGCGAGGCGCTAAACACGCAACTGGCGACCGGGCTGATGGTATTGGATGAGCTGTTTCCGCTGGTGCGCGGCCAGCGTCTGGCAATCTTGGGTGACAGCAAGGCAGGCAAAAGTACGCTTGCGCTGCAACTTGCGCTCAACCAAACGAATACCGATGTCGTGGTGGTATATGTGCTCATTGCCAAACGCCGCAGTGACATTGACCAACTTCTGAACAAACTGGTCGAGAGCGACGCCATGAAGAACGCTATCGTCGTGGTATCCACTATGTTCGAGTCGCTGGTTATGAGCTATCTTGCCCCGTACGTTGCCTGCGCCATGGCCGAATACTTGTGGCAGCAGTGCGACCAGGATGTGCTCATCCTCTACGACGATCTTACGAGTCACGCCCATGCCTACCGCGAAATTTCACTCCTATCCGGCTCCAGCCCGGGGCGCGACTCGTACCCCGGCGATATGTTCTATACGCATTCCAGTTTGCTGGAGCGCGCCGGCAAGTTGAACCGTAACCACAAAACGCTGACCGCCCTGCCCCTTGTGCTGGCGTTTGACGGTGACATCACCGCCTATTTGCCGACCAATATCATGTCTATCACCGATGGGCAGTGGATATTGGACATGAAAGTCTTCCGCGATACTATGCGCCCGGCGGTGAGCACCGGCTTAAGCGTGACGCGCGTGGGCGGCTTGGGCCAAAATGCCCGTCAGAAAAAGCTGGCCGCTCAAACGATTACCGCCCTTAACAGCTATACCCAGGCGCAGGAGTTTGCACACTTCGGTTCCGAGCTGGCGCTTGACGCGCAGAAAGAGCTAAAACGCGGCAAACGCATATATGAGCTCTTCAATCAGTCGCCCGACGAAGTCTACTCTATCAACAGCCAGCTCCTGATGCTCGATGCCGTGCTGAATGTACCGGAAGACCAGGTGCTGGATGTGAAAACACTCAAGGCGAACGTGCGCGCAATTGCGGATAAACTCACTGACGACCAGGACTTTGAGCGCTTGCGCGGCGAACTGCTAGAGCTGAGCCTGCCGGAGATAAAGAAATGAGGCGCCTGCTTGACCTGGCCCAAGAAAAAGTCGATGTGGCGACCATCATCAACCTAACGAGCGTTTTCGAGGGTTTGGCCAGCATGCGGCTCGCTCAGATCAAGAGTCAGGTGCAGCAGTCCCAGCAGTTTTTTGACGCGCTGTGGCGAATCTACAGCCAGATACGCGTTGATCGCCTGTCCTGGGTTGGGCGTCAGGACCAGGATCAAGTTATCAACAAAGAACTGCTTATTGCCATTACTGCCGAGGGCGGCTTTAGCGGCGACCTTGACCAGAAGCTGATCGAGTGGATGCTGCAGTCGTTTGATCCCCACAAACAGGACATCATAATCATTGGTCACCACGGTGCCTTGCAGCTTGTCCAAGCAGGCGTGAAGTTCGAGAAGTACTTCAAGCTGCCGTCCCGTGACCAGAACATCAATGTTGCGCCGCTGGCCCAACACGTGCACCGCTACCGAACGACGACGGTCTATTACCAGACGTATGTGTCGCTGATGGTGCAAGACATTAAGAAGATCGAACTGCTCAAAGCCGTCCAAAAAGCCGGTGCCAGGCTTAAGAATGATGAAAATATCATCAACGAACAAACTTACATTTTTGAGCCGAGCACGTTTGCGGTGGTGGCGCACCTGGAGCGCTCTATGGTAGAGATCGCCCTCAGCCAGACGATACTGGAGTCCAAGATAGCCCAGTATGCTTCGCGCTTCCGTTCCATGAGCGTCGCCAAGGAAAAGGCGCTCGACACGCAAGTCGGCGTGAAAATGGCATACAACCGGGCCCGCCGGGCAGTGTCTGACGAACGGCTGAAAGAGACGGTGAACGGGTTGCGGAAAGGGGTACTGGTAGTATGACCATGGCCAATTCGCGCGGCGTCGTACAGGCCATACGCGGCATTGTCGTGCATGTCGCCTTCGACGAGGAGATGCCGCAGATTCATGAGGTGCTGACGGTAGACAACGCCAACCACACCGTGTTGCTTGTTGACAGCCTGTATGGCGGCACGGTCGCCCGCTGTCTGAATATTCATGAGGACCTAAGCTTGCAGAAGGGTATGGTGGCGGTCGGGAGCGGCAGCAGCATCGAAATACCCGTCGGCGAAGCGCTTATCGGCCGGGTAGTAGATGCGCTTGGCAACCCGATTGACGGCCTAGGGCCGCTAGACACTGCCGGCCTCGCGCGGCGCGATATCTTTGTGCCGGCGGTGTTGCCGGCGTCGTTTGCCACCGCCAAGCCGGAAATTCTGGAGACGGGCATAAAGGTCATAGATTTCTTTACGCCGTTTGTCAAGGGACGCAAGATCGGTATTATCGGCGGTGCCGGTGTGGGCAAGACCGTGCTGACGATGGAGCTGATTCACAACACGGCCAAATCGGGCGGGTCTTTAGGCTTTTTTGCCGGCATTGGGGAACGCATTCGGGAAGGCCACGAATTGTACGAAACGCTGAAAAGTCGCGACTTGCTCAAAAATACCTGCTTGTTCTTTGGCCAGATGGATCAGAACCCGGTGCAGCGTTCGCTGGTGGGCGCATCCGCGGTGACGCTGGCGGAATACTTCCGTGACGAGCATGGCAAGGATATCCTCTTCTTTGCCGACAATATGTACCGGTACGTCCAGGCGAAAAACGAAGTTTCGACGCTGCTCGACCAAGTCCCTTCCGAAGGCGGCTACGAGCCGACGATTTTCTCCGAGGTTAAGACGCTGCAGGACCGCCTCAGCTCGTCAGACAAAGGTTCCATTACCGCCGTGCAGACCATCTACGTGCCGGCTGACGACCTGTCCGACCCGGCTGTGCAGATGATCCAACACGAGCTGGACAGCACCATCGT
>JBGPNM010000055.1:0-7332 GCA_041487535.1 Candidatus Saccharimonadia bacterium | reverse complement strand
GGTTACTCCTAAAATAAGGCTCGCCAGCTGCAGATTATGGAAGAGCGTATGTATTATTGCGATAGTCGCCTTTTGCTGTAGTGAGCCTGAAGACGAGGCAATAAGTGACGGTGCAGTTAAAGCCAGCGCTAGCACGAGCGCGATAATACCCGTGCCCAGCAATATGCGCCGCAGGGTCCTCATGTGCTGGACGGATATAACGACGCATAGGACTGCCGCAATGACAGCCAGCGCAATTATTCCTATGGTGCCTTCTTGGAACAGGCGATAATACACGCGAATTTTGTGTAGCATGGCCCCCTTGATGTGAATTGTGCCGCTATCGGCGCCAAGCGTTATCTTGTCACTGACAATCCGGAGCTTCGTCGCGCCGAACAGGTCGATGGCGCCGGTTATGGCCGGGCGCAAATCGAGCGTCACATTTGGCGTGTCCGAGTTTAGCTGCGTCATGAATTGCGTATGCGCCGACTGCAGTGTGCCCCTCCACAAAGCAGCAAACTGCGGCGTGCGGACTACTTGCAGCATGTTTTGGTTGATAACGGGTTGTAACTCGGCGCGCAGTTGGCTCACCGGTTGGCCAGCGACTTTGCTTACCGGCAGCAAAGCCATTGCGACATCGGCGGTCGGTGCGTTTGTAAGAAGAGCGTCGGTGGCTTTTACGGCGATAAAATTTTGTACATCAGGTTGGTTGGCTAACGGCGCCAGGGTGCTGACGAAGAGCTGAGGATTGGTCAGCGTTTGGTTTAGCCAGACAGTTACGATGCTGGCAAATATAAGAAACAGTGCAGCCAGGCCGAATAGCGAGGCAAAGAACGTCCTTACGTGGTGGGTTTTTTGTTCGGCGGGAGCGTTTTTCGTGTTTATTTTGACCGGCTGTTGTATCATGCGATCATTTAAGCATAATTGTTATGCGCACGTATAGCAGTGTTGTTGTCAATTTATCAGGCTAAGCGGATCATCAAGCGTAGCGCCCAACATGTGCCCGGTGAAACTGCAGCCGGGGCGTCGCTCTTGCCAGATGACGCTCACGCGCTATACTGCGTAAATACTATGTCAGAGCGTTCATCGTATAGGGCTCGTACCGGCTTGCTGATACACGGGCGTAATCTGCAGGCACGCGGCTGGGAAGAAATGGTATGGGGTCCGCCGGATGTCGGCCGGCTGGGAACGCTGCCGACGGCTGTATTGGCCATGCTGGATGAAGGCCCGTCGAACATCGCATTATTAATCATCGGATCAGGCGGCTCGACGAGTCCTGACGGGCGGAGCGAAGCGGATATCACCAAGCAACTGTTTATATCGAAATTTAATGACCTGAACCTGATTCCCACTATCAGCAGCCATCCGCGCTGGTCAGCCGCCAAGGAAAAGGTCAGAAAGCTTGTCGATTCGGCGGTCGTAGATAACATCACCCGTAATACCAAAGAGGAAATCGCCAACGCCGCCTGCATGTTCGCTGAGCACGACATCAACAGCGTTATCCACGTGACTGGCGCCAGCCACGGGCCGCGCTGCCAGCAGCTGCAGGCTGTCGCCCGCGAAACCGGAGTTATCCCGGCCGGTCAGCGGTGGCGGCTGGTTACCGACGATATCCCCTACCCCGGCACGTCTGCCGGCGATACGCTGGTGATGGAGGAACCGCATCGCCTGGACGACCCCATGCAGCATGTTGCCCGCGAGCTGAGGCCGGCGCAGCTGTTCAGCCGGTTCTACTACGTAATTCCGACCGAACGGCGGCCGGCGTTTTTGGAGGAACTGGCCCAGCTTATCGAGCGATATGAGTAGTGCAGGCAAAGCTTAGGCCGCCGTCCCGTGCCTTACAATTTAATATATAATATAACAAAGACAAGCTGCATAAACTGTAAAGCTTAGGAGGCGATATACCATGACAGAGAGGCCAAAAGAGATAGGTCTGAACCCAGAAACTGTGTCGGCGTTCATAGACGAAGGCGAGATGAATGCTTCAGAAGCAAATTTATTAGCTGGGTATGCCGGTTATAGTGCCGCTCAAGCAATAATCGGGGCAGCTGAAGCTGGCGGACCACCACTATCAGACACGGAGAAGCAACAAATCAGGAACTATGTTGGTCCGACTGTTGCTGCAGAATTTCTCGGACAAGTGATGGAACAAGTGACAAAAACTGATCCGGAGTGACAGCCGAGAGCCGTCTCATTAATAAATAACGCAGCTCAGTAAGATGAACGTCTTCGTGCCAGCAATCGGGAAAGAACTGCGGCTTTAGCTTTTCAAGTTGCTGGTTTGCTAATGTTTTTCTCAATGCTTTCTACGAAACTTTTCGTGCAATTACGGTTCAGGGTCCGCAGCGTTATGTCGCCAAGACGGGTATGAAGCACGATCGTCCCGATAAAGCCGACCCGGCTGTACGTTACGCCGCTGACCGCATCGTAGCTGATTTCGTCGCAACGCAAGAACAGGAACTTCTTATCTATCAGTACTATCCGGGTGTCTGTAGCCACCAGGGCGCCGCGGCCGACTTGCGCGTTACTGCTCAAGACATAACGTCCGTAAACTATGCCGGTGATGTGCTCGTCGGGATGTATGACCAGTGGCAAAACACGAGTCTCCGGCAGCCAAAAATTGTAACGTCCGGCCCCCAATGTTCGTATCTCGCTGTCCACACGTGCCTTATGCGCGAGCTGTAATCCACCCGCACGGTAACCCTGCTTTTTCTGAGGTGGCAGTGAGTCGCTGAGTACCTGTACTTGGTTCATATCCACCCTCCTTAATACATATAAACACATATGTAGTAATGATGCGTTGAGCAGGATCACCACGGAATGAGCGTGATACAAGCGCATTGCCGAGTAAACCGAAACGCTTAAAAAATCAGGGTCACGTAGGTTCGCCCAGACAAGCGTAGATGTTTACGGTACCGAATGAACAATGTATCAGTGGCGCAGGCTCATCTCTCGATAATTTCGTTTATTTCGTTAAAACTGGTAACGCTGTACCGGCGTTCGTCATTGTTATCCGGGTAATTATTAAAATGTCCCCGCTCCCAGAATGTATTGCGGCCGATAGTATCAAAGAGAATAGCGTACATACCAAGCATGTTCGCAAGTATAAGAGGGGCTCCCAAATCGTCAACAATGTAAACCGGGGGGCGTTCCCAAAAGTCAATAACCGCATCCTCCCCCAGGCCGAAGGCCGCCCGTCCGATTGCCTGAAATTTGTTATACAGTACCGGTCTCCACAACGGTACCTCCGCGGCATTCGCTGAACCGATTAGAATCGACCGGGGCAGCGTCAAGCCAGGCGGGAGCACGAGCGGCTCCGAACCGACGTCCATCTTACCGGCACCGCCAACAATAGGAATGTTATCGCGTATATCTTTAGACAGCCCGTCTTTGGCCATGATTCTTCGCAGCTCAGGTCCTGCAATGTTTGATAAGATCGTGGCGTAGGTGCGGCCGGACCGGTGCGCTTCTAGCCGCTCGCCCAAGAAGTCTTCTGCGCCGCTGCGAAGTGGGAAGTGCACTTTCTCCCTGGCACGTAGGTAGATTTGGTAGAGGAAGCTTTCTGTCGCTTCTCCGGGTTCAGGGATGCGGTATGTAGCCAGTTCCTGATGGTTACTCTCACCTCGAAGTCCATCTAACTGCAGGTCAGCGTATGCTTTATGCCACGTGGTTACTTCTAGCGTCCGAGGCAAGGATACGATGCCTTTGTGCTTGTACGGCAGCTCAATACCATATGGTCTACCTGAAGTAATTTGATGCACGCCCTCGACAAGTTTTTCCCGGGGTACGTTAGTTTTTGCTGCAAACTCATCGAGGAATATCCGGCGATATTCGCTGTACACATCTGTATCTGGACCGTAAAGACAATTTATGACCCCGTCATAGTCATAAAATTCTACCTGTTGGACATTGGGAGCCTCTGCCGACATAAGAAATATACTATACCATATATTGTGCTTCTGGTCGCAACACTTGCCGGATAAACGTCTGTATCGTGTGATAATCAGCGGGCATAACAACGAAGAAATACCACATATTGAAAAAGTGTTGTATTATGGTGTATATTACTTTATGAGTGACTTTGAGGCTTTCGTGCCGCCTCCGGCGACAGAAACAGCACCGGATGTAATGAGCAGGATGCAGTTTTTGCGTCTATTTACTCAAGGGCCAAAAGGGGCATTGACCGCATTCGGTCTCGGCGGGATCTTTCAAGACCCGTCTGCACCCCATGCCGCCGGGCAACAACCAACACCAACTCTTGTTGAGTGCAATCCTGTAGTCACCGTCCAACCAGGCGATACATTGGACAGTATCAGAATAGAGCAACACTACACCAACGGTACTAATAACATCGCCGCTAACAGCAAAATTTCTAACCCGGATCTGATTCATGCAGGCGATGAAGTAGATGGTATTTGTCCGGAAGGATCAGTTCCGTCAAATAATACTCAAAATAATACTCAAGAAGTTGGCTGGCTTCCGGTTGTGGTTGGCACTTTTGTCGTAGCAAGCATTCTCGGGTGGATTATCAGCCGCAGAAATGCCAACAGATCCTAAACGCGATACCTGCTCACGCTGAACTCCCAGCAGTGCTAGCCCAAGGTGTTAGAAATGTTTGTTTGCTGTTATGGAGCAGATGCTCATATCCTTGCCTGCACGCTTCCCGTGAGCGGAGAATGATCAACCGGCGGTACGTCGTGGTACAGTAAAGTTTGATGGGTAAGGCTGTTTTCATCGTTGCCGCAGTTGTCATTCCCGCAGTTATAGTTGCCGGGGTGGTATATGTGGCTGCTGTCAATTTGTTACCGCCGCGTGCCGCTACCGCCGCCATTTCCATGCACTGCCGGGTGCGCGGCGCGGCGCACCGGGTGATGATTAGTAACGGTGCGGTGACCCCGGTGCATACCGATGCGGTGCTTTGCGATACGCTCACTATTACCAACGCCGATAACCGCTATCGGATCGTGGCGTTCGGCCCGCACGACGATCACCAGCCCTACGATGGCGTAACCGAAAAACTGCTCAGCCTGAACCAAAGCTTTACGGTTATATTAAACAAACCAGGGGCGTTCACCTTCCACGACCACCTGGACGAGACCGCCGCCGGTTCATTTACAGTAACACAGCGGTAGCCAAACGTCAGGCGGCCATCGGTTCGCACGAGGTCAAATGTTTGAAATGGATTTCCAGTTCCGTGGCGCGCGGGTAGCGGATGATTTCCTGCTCGCGCAGGTGCTTCATGCTAATAGCCGTGCTTTCGCGCGTCATGCCGATCATATCCGCCAGCAGCTGGTGGCCGACCGGAAACTCCACCCGCCGCCAGCCGCCGTGTTTCTCGCGGGCGTGGCAGACGGCTAGGAACCTGAGCACGTAGGCTAGTTTGCTCCTGGCGTCACTCTTGCCCATGCTGCTCATGCGTATCAACAACTCGTGCATTTCGCTGGCGAAATGGCGCATCATGTAAGAGGCCAGCTTGCAGTCGTCGGCGACACGCTTTTCAGCCTCGGCGAACGGCACGGCGTATACTTCGCAATCCGTAATTGCGCTGTAGAACCACTCAGTTGTTTGCCCTTCACCTCCGAACGAAGTCAGCGGCATAATAGCAGGCGGCTTGAGGATGTGCAGAATTTTCTCGTTGCCCTGGTGGTCGATATCGTACATCTTAGCAATGCCCTTTTTCAGCACGTAAAGGTCGTTAACGTTATCGCCGCTATAGAGCAATATCTGGTTCTTGGGGTAATGCTTTACCCTAGTCCCGCTTACCAATTTTCCGAGTGGTGTACCGAATATAGGCCCAAAAAGCATATGCAACAGTATAGAGTATTTTTGCTTAGGCAATACCCAATCTTTAACAGACAGTATGTGAAATGCTTCACAAGTATCTTTACCGGTTTTTAACTTCGCGTTATCGCCAGATATACGACAATAGGCTCGTACCGCTAGCATAGTAGTGCTCGCTGAACGGTCAAACGTTTAGCGTACATATTTATGGCATAGCGACATCGACAACGTAAATAAGGGGCCTATGTTGAAGACCGTCCGCCTATCCGGGTCACTATCCGCCTGGAATTTTTTTCCGGCATACAGTCGCCGTACCGGCCTGTTTGCCAGGCTTCGCGGGAACGTTTTTCTGCGGCACAACACCGTCGTCTTTACGGGCTCGCTGGCCATAGGTTTTCTGAATTATCTGTATTATCCGGTTCTGGGGAGGTTGATGGCGCCGAGCGGCTTCGGCGAGATCCAGGTGCTGGCCTCGCTGCTGGCGCAGATCGTCATCTTCCTGAATGTCTTCGGGCTGCTGACTGTGAATATTGTGGCTAATTACAACGATGCGCGGCAGCGCAACCGGCTGATCGTAGAGCTGGAAAAACTGGCGCTCGTAATCTCGCTGGTGTTTCTGGCCGCTTCTTTAGTATTCGGCACGCTGCTGCAGCGGTTCTTCCACTTCGGCTCGTCCACGCCGTTCGCGCTGCTGACGCTGGCCGTGGCGGCGTCGGTGCCGCTGACGTTCCGCAGCGCTTATTTGCGCGGCCGGAAGCGTTTTGCTGCTGCCGTCTTGGTCGGTATAGCAGGATCGGCTGCCGATCTGGTGCTGGCGGCGCTGTTTGTCTGGCTCGGGTTCGGTGCGGCCGGGGCGATGTTCGGCCTGGTCTTAGGCCAGCTGGCGGCGTTTGCAGTGGCCGCGGTGGCGGCGCGCCGATCAGGTTTCAGCGAACGCTTAAGCAGGTCGTTCCTGCGGCTGCCGGACATCCGCCTGATGCTGCCGGAGCTGCGATACGCCGGCTTGGTACTGGCCTGCTCGCTGGGGATCATCGTCATGTACAGCATGGACACGGTGGTGGTCAAGCACTACTTCGACGCGCATACCGCAGGGCTGTATGCCGGCATCGCCACCATCGCGCGCATTATTTTTTTCGTCACCGCGTCTGTCGTTACGGTGCTGTTGCCCTCAGTAAAATTGCAGCATAAGCCTAAAGAAAACCAACGGGTGCTGCTCAAGTCGTTTGTTCTGCTCGCCGGCCTCGGTGGTATAACCCTGCTCGGCTTTGCCCTGCTGCCCCGCCTGATCATCCGCGTCCTCATGGGCAGCGCGTACCTGCATTACAGCTACCTGCTGCCCCGCCTCGGACTGGTGCTGTTCCTTATATCCGTCACTAACTTGTTCGTCATGTACCACCTGGCGCTGCGGCGTGCGCTGGTCGTGCCCGTTGTCATCATTGGACTAGCGGTTGTCTTTGGTGTTTTGCGAGTTCACCATAGCAGCCCGCAAGCGATTATAGACAGTTTGTTTTTCGGGAGCCTCGCCATGCTGGCCTTGCTGGGCGGCTGGACGGGCGCGAATATGTTTAAACG
>JBGPNM010000054.1:0-7366 GCA_041487535.1 Candidatus Saccharimonadia bacterium | reverse complement strand
CAATCAGCTTTGTGCCTTCGTGTTTACAAGACTGACATGAGGAAGCTTGTACTTGATAGACTTAGGTGAGAAAATTCATATATTAAAATTAAAAGTTTATTAGGTCATTAATTATACCAGAGTACCAATAGACGGCAGCCGTCAGGTTCGTGAGAAAACTTTTTTATTTCTAATTCGTGGAAGGGTAAAGTGATGTCGAGTGAAAATATATCGTCCCGAATTACGCCGGAAAATCCAGTTACTTTATATTTAGCCGGAGCGGGTGCTGTTACGCACCATATTGCAGGAATGATAGGCCGTGCAGTGGACCAGGGCAAACTTAGGATTGGTGGAGTGTTCGACCCATCAGCAGAGAACAGAAGTGTATTTGTCGAAAGACTAGGTATAGCAGAAGATTTTCCGCATTTTAGTTCATACGATGAAATGCTGCATACTATCCAACAGAACGAAGACTTATGCAAGCTAATGGGTATTTTCTCACCCGTAAGGTTCCACGGGGATCAAGCTACGAAAGCCTTAATGAACGGCACATCAGTTGCAATCATGAAACCGATGGCCAATTCAGCAGAGGATGCAAAGCAAATCATCAGCCTGGGAAATAGCATGAATAAAGTGATCCATTGCTCACCAACACATCGGAATATTCCAGCATACATGCAAGCAAGATCATGGATTTTGAATGGTGAAATCGGTAGTGTGCTTAGATTAGACCACCGTTCAGTTTTCGCTGGCCATGAATTAACTGAACACACCGACGCGAAAGGTTGGTATATTGGAGAAAATGGAACTGTCCTGGAAGATTTATTCCCTTATCCGGCAGATATTACCCATGCTTTACTTGGAGGTCTTCCGAACGAAGTTCTTGCAGAATCTCGCCAATCATTACCAATTAGATGGCAAAATGGTAAAGAAATTAATGTAGCGGGTCCTGATTATTGGTATTTATTATATAAGTATACCGATCCGTTTGCGCAACAAAAAACGTTAGCATCAATAGAAGTTGGTTTTGTGCCATCTAATCCAGACGACTGGAGAACGATGATTCGCGGAAGCCTTGGTAGCATAGCAATACATTCGGGAGGACAAAACATATATACGGCTGAACTGTATGACAGAATGGGAGAAAAGTTAGATGAGTTAGAAGCCGGTATAGGGCTACCTCCAGGATTTAACGACGAAGACGCCCATGTTTTTAAGGACGTCTTTACGGCTGCTGAAAGAGTCAGGATGTCTGTACATAGCCAAGAACAAGTAAAAAACATTTCCGCAGAAAACGCTCTGGGAACCCTCACTGTTATCAAAGCCATAGGTGAAGCACAGAATACTGGAGAATTCCGCACTGTTTGAGGTAGCGGACGAAATAACTTGGAGGATGCAGGATATTGAATAACCTACTAATTACTGGCGCAACAGGACGGATCGGTCCGGAATTTATCCGACAGGCCGTTGACGAGCAAACTCAAGAACAATATAACATTGATTCCGTGAGCGTACTTGTCCGACCCGGGAGCGTCGAAAAAGTTCCAGCACTCAGCGAGGCATATCCGTCCGTCAATTGGCTTGCTATGCCAGGGGTTTATGATTTTGACTTTCAAGCATGGCAGGAATTAGCAAGCAGGTTTAATAACCCGAATTCTGCCGTCATTAACCTTGTAGCCAGGCAAGCTCAGCCCGGCGAAGGAGGCATAAATCATGAGAGTATTTCAGACAGAAAGTCTATTGCGGATTTCTTAGTTTGGAATCAATGGTTTGTTCATACGCTTTGTGGACAACTTCCTGAAGCGCGAGTGATTAATCTTTCGTCAGCTACTAGATACTGGTCCTATTTGGCTGAGAATGGGAGCGTGCCAGGGCAGCAAATCATAGAGAGCAATCAACCATCTGCTGGTTCGTCAGCTCAGCGGTTCGTAGAATCTTGGGTAAAGTGGTGTAGGAATTTTACCGAAGAATGGTCTGAAGCCGGAAATTCACTAAAACTTCCTGATATTAAATCCAAAATATTCGCTTTATTGGATACGGAGCAATACGGCCTTCCGTCTGAGCCAGGTCACGAGGCATATGGAATTACGAAACTTGCAGCCGAATCATTAAACCATTCCAATCAGCTCAGCCTAATTCCC
Organism: Candidatus Saccharimonadia bacterium; assembly: GCA_041487535.1. Classification (GTDB taxonomy): domain Bacteria; phylum Patescibacteriota; class Saccharimonadia; order Saccharimonadales; family UBA4665; genus JANWHZ01. Next base: position 5,246 of record JBGPNM010000054.1, on the reverse strand, counting down.
CCGGATGTAATAGGTGGCATACATGCGGTTACCAGCGGAAAAAAGGTACTTGTAAATCCGCGAATTCCGGGGTCAATAGTTTCAGATGCTCTCGATGCGGTAGTTCGAGGAGCATTAGGTGGGAATGTTCTTACTAAAACTCCGGAACTAGATTTCGGTAATCGCGGACGAGTTCAATCAGTGTTTCTGAGTAACCTCGCAGAGATAGCTCTTGCATCGGCGTTTACGCACAATATGCCAGCAGGTAGTTACAATATCGCTTCCCCTGGTGCAGCAATTTCTGCAGAATCATACGCTCAAATACTAAACGAAGTAGGACGACGTCTGAAAAGTCCAGTTTATGTACATAGTCGTGATAATTTAGACACCGCACCAGGCGTCTCCTTTAGCACATCGCTCCTGATGAAAGTATTAGCAGCAAGCAATATAACGTGCGCTATTCAATCACCGAACGAGTTTATCCCTGAAATAGCAGAAAATTATTACCGGGATCTAGAAACGCTTCAACAATTCCGATAAACAATTTCCCCGACTTCATCCAACATTATCAAATACATAAATATAGTCCGTATCCATTCATTGAACTTCGACTCTAAACGTTTACTATGATTTGTCAGTGTTCAGCTTTACTGGCTATTCATTGACACCGTCACCCAAATGATTTTGCTTAATGGTAGTATTATACTGTGTCAAAAGAATAAAATAACAGGGGTATATAAATAATTAAGCATCAGAATATGCGATCGGTTTTATATAGCATGGGTTTCAGTCGCTTAAGATAACTTTTGACGAAGATGAAAAGGAAGGAAATATTGATGTTAAAGAAATTCGTGAATAGCTCGATGGAAGTGCGGAATTATGAACCTTGCCTGCGCTTATGAAATTTTATCGCAATTCGCGAGGGTCGGCTGTTGTACTTTTGGTAGCCGGTAGGGTCGATATTTTCGCCCTCCTCCATAATTGGAAGAGTCGTTTGGGTAATCATGTCGAACCCAACGTTGTGCGCTAGAAGGATTAGCGCATCAAGGCTTCGATTAAACAAAAACTGCTCGCTACCCCACGGAGTCAAAATCTTTAGCCACCGACTCTGTGCACTTGGCTTCTTCAGGCTCTCGTCGTATTCAGGATGTGTGTCGACGAAGAAAAAGATGCCCTCATCGGTGAGGGCATAATGAATATGCTGGAAGGCTCTCGATAACTGCTGATCATCAAAATGATCGAAGGCCATGTTCGATACAACGAGGTCAAAACTTGCAGAGGCAAACTCAAATTCGTCTGCCGAGGCGTTAATAAACTTCACATTGGGATTTAGTCGTTTCGCTTCAGCAATCTGCCCTTTGCTAATATCGATGCCAACGATATTTTTGGGAGTCATACCGCTGTCTATCAAATGCCTCACGGCGACGCCCGCCCCGCAACCTATGTCGAGAACTCGCGTTTGAGGGTGATACATGGGCTTAATATGGGCGTCAAAGCCAGGCTTCTCTATGTATCGCCAAGCGAAGGAACCGTTTTGAAACGCCGCGTAAGCCATAGCTTCCGTATCGTAAGTTAACTGAATAGCGTCGCGAATTGCCTGAGAATTCATGACATTTCTTTCGATGCGAAATGTTCTCGGAGTTCCTTGACTAGACCGTTTTTAAATTCGAACCGCATCATGCCACGGACGACCTTTGTTGTATGGGCGTGCGTCGTGAACGTTGTTTCCCATTCAATAAAGCAGCAGTTTTCGCCGAAAACTTGGGAAACAACCACAGGCTTCGGATTAATTTGAACACTCACCGGCTTAGCACGCCAATAGTCTTTAATAGCTTCGAGCCCTTCGTATTCTTCAATACCAAAAGGCTGGGCTGAATATTTGGCGTCAGGTGTGAACACTTCCGTGAGTAGGGCAGGGTTTTGAGATTCCCAGGCCTTGAAGTACTGATCTATAGCCGCTTGCATTTTAGCTCTGGGTGAGGCTTGCATATATCTCAGTTTACAGCAAAGTTTGGTTTGTTCTATCTGACCCAGTGAATGGAATCGAACTTTTCAACAGATGATAAAACTTTAGCGAAAGGTCAAAAAATGGAATCAACAGATACAAATAATACCTGGCAGGGGAGACAGGACTTGAACCTGCAACCAACGGTTTTGGAGACCGCTACTCTACCAATTGAGCTACTCCCCTTCGTCCAAGCGTACGGCTACGTCTCGTTTTGCTAATGCCAAAGGCTTCGACTCTAGCCTACGCTTCTCCTCTCAAAATTCCAAACGGTCGGCTTCGCTCCTTGGTTTGAAATTTTGGTAAGCTGCCGTGTGAGACAAACCCGAAGGATTTTTCTCCTCGCGCGCGGCGCAAAGTGAATCCGCGCTCCGGCTGCTCTTTTCCCTATCGCAGCCAAAACACTTGCCGCGACTGGGGATATTGTACGAAATTGGACCGGGAAAGTCACGCTTTGGCCGAAGGGACTATATTCCCAATGAAACACAAATCTGTTATACAATAAGGGACATGACAAAGATCGTGCCCAATCACACCCTGTTGTTGCTGCTGTACGGCTTTCCTGGGGCAGGTAAAACTTACTTTGCACGCCAGCTCTGCGAGCGTATGCAGGCAGCTCATCTGCAGGGCGACCGTATCCGCGGGGAGTTGTTCGAGACGCCGCGGTACGATAAGCAAGAGAACGACGTCATTACGCAACTGATGGATTATATGGCTCAAGAGTTCCTGAACGCCGGCATCAGCGTGGTCTATGATGCTAACTCCATGCGCCAAAGCCAGCGCCTGGCGCTGCGCGAGCTCGCCCGCAAGGCGCATGCGCAGCCATTGTTGGTCTGGTTTCAGACAGATACGGACACTGCGTACGTACGAAACGCTCAACGGGATCGCCGCCGGGCCGACGACAAATACGCGGCTGGCTACGACCGCCGGGCATTCGATGCGCTGATTGCTCATATGCAGAATCCGACCCCAGCTGAAGATTTCGTGGTAGTCAGCGGCAAACATACGTTCAACGCTCAGTACAGCGCAACGATTCGCCGCATGCACGACCTCGGCCTGTTAAGCTCCGAAGGTGTTGCGCCAGTTGTGAAGCCCGGGATGGTAAACCTTGTACCACAATCCAACCTGTACCGAGGACGCGTCGATAACACTCGGCGCAACATAGTTATTAGATAATTGCGGGGCACCGGTGCCATATAAAGCCTTCGATATCAGCGGTGTCGGCAACGTCACCATCTACAAACGCAAAAGTAACCGCAGTATCCGGCTGACAGTCGACGCAGACGGTGACGTGCGCGTTACCATGCCAGTGTGGGTACCGTACCATGCCGGCGTAGCCTTTGCCTCGTCGCGCCGTGCCTGGATTCTGGCACAGGGCCTGCAGCAGGATACTGCCGCATTGCTCCGGCACGGTCAAAAGGTAGGCAAAGCACACCATGTACTGTTCCGCTTGAATCCTGCGGTCAAAGGCATAAAAACAAACGTCCGCCGGACGGAGATTATGGTGACGTACGGAACGGACCATACGGTAGGCACGAATGAGGTTCAGGCGGCGGCGCGGGCGGCGTGCATACGGGCATTGCGCAGCGAGGCGACCGTCTTGCTCGGCCAGCGCTTACGCCAGCTCGCTATTAGGCATGACCTTAGTTATAGCAGTTGGACAACCAAGCGCCTGAAAACACGCTGGGGAAGTTGCGACCAGCGGACCAACATCGTGCTCAATCTCTACCTGGTGCAACTGCCGTGGGAATGCATAGACTACGTAATCCTTCACGAGCTGGCACACACCAAGGTTTTGCATCACGGCCCAGACTTTTGGTATGTCCTGGAAGGGTTGCTGCCAAACGCCCGCCAGCTTCGCAAAACCATGAAAGCATACAAGCCGACATTGCTCGTAGCGTAATAAATTAGTTGTGTGGCATAATTAAGTGCATGTTGCCCAGTAGATTACGGCGCCGCGCGAGCCAGCCTTCCGCCAGCCTTGAACATGAGCGTTTGACAAGCCTTGTTAATAGTATGGCTGACGGCGTCATCGCCGTTGACGAACAAGCCCACGTAGTTATTTATAACGGCGCCGCACTGAATATCCTTAACCACAACGACCCGATAGAGCGCAAGCGTCTGGGCGGCGTCTTCCAACCGATTGACAAAGACGACCAACCGGTCAATGTCGAGAAGCTAGTACGGTCCGCCACCGGGCCTACAACCAACCGTGATTTGCGCCTGGCTTACGAAGACGGCAGCGTCATCAACCTGTATATGAGCATCGCACCCGTGCGGCTGGGGTTCGGCGAGCAGGGGCTGCGCGGCTATGTACTATTACTGCGCGATATCACGCTTGAGAAATCGCTCGAGGAAGAGCGGGACGAGTTTATCTCGGTTGCTAGCCATGAACTGCGGACACCCGTTGCTATTACCGAAGGCAACATCAGCAACGCACAGTACATTGTCGAGCATACCGGCAATGTAAACGACGTAAAACAGGCTCTTGAAGAGGCGCACAACCAAATTCTGTTCCTGGCCGAACTGGTCAACGACCTCTCCATGCTGTCACGTGCCGAACGGGGCAAGCTGGCGCTGGGTATAGAGTCCATTGACGCTGCCGCGCTTGCCCGCGAAATTGTCCGTAATTATGAACGTGAAGCGGCTGGCAAAGGCCTGGCGCTCACAACAGTCGTCAATGTATCGGCACCGCTGCGATCCAGCCGCCTGTACGTACGCGAAATCTTGCAGAATTTTCTGACGAACGCGCTCAAGTATACCGAGCACGGCAGCATAACACTGTCGGCCAGTGACGCGCCGGACGGCGTAGTATTCTCTGTCAGCGACACTGGCATCGGCATCAGCCAGAGCGACCAGAAACGGGTCTTCCACAAGTTTTTTAGGAGCGAGGACTACCGCACGCGCAAGACCAACGGTTCCGGTTTAGGGCTGTACGTGACGGCCAAGCTGGCGCGGCTGCTGCACGCCGACATAGCGCTTACGAGTGAGCTCGACAAAGGCTCAACACTCACCGTCACCATCCCTAATTTACCCAAGCTGAAGACGCCGGCTGGCGACAGAGACTAGGGATAGTAGCAGCCCAGGTCAGTATGCTGCCGTAAGCCGTTTCTAGTTTCGGCGCATCCAAGGCTAAGAACCTATCCAAAATCTTTTCCCGCGCTTGTCCGCACCCCTGGCGGCCGAAAAACTATTTCCAGTTCGTCGTCATACCATTTAGGTATGCCTCCTCACCAGAAATAGTTTTTCACCTCACCAGGAT
>JBGPNM010000053.1:0-7698 GCA_041487535.1 Candidatus Saccharimonadia bacterium | reverse complement strand
TCCTCAAGCAGGCGCAGTATAGCCCCTTTACTATCTGGCAGATGTACGCCGCCCTGCTGGCGACAACGCGCGGCTGTTTCGATGCAGTGCCGCTGGATAAAATAAAAGCAGTTGAAGAGACGTTGCTGCGTGAGCTAAAGAGCGGCCACGCCAAATTGATCGAGGCCGTCAACAGCGGCGATAAGCCGACCGATGACCAGAACGAAGCGCTGCTCAAGGTGGCCAACAGCGTCGCCGCGGGTTATACAGAGGCGGAGAAGGCTAAGAGCTAGAATGGCCAGCCTGATCACCCTCAAACGCCGTATCAAGTCTATCCGCGGCACCCGGCAGATTACCAAGGCCATGGAGCTGGTGTCTGCCAGTAAACTGCGCCGTGCCCAGGAACAGGCCCAGGCTTCCCGAGCTTACCGCGATGCGGCATACGAATTGCTTGCCCGCCTGAATAGTATGAAAGAGGTCGAGGAAGAGCCGCTGTTCCAAGAAGTCGCCGAGCAGCCGTTGTTCCGCAAGCGGCCGGTTAAGGCGCGGCTGTACGTTATAATCACCAGCAACAGCGGTATGGCCGGCGCGTACAATGCCAATATCCTTAAGTTGCTGACACAGAAAGTGCAGCGCGACCGCAGCGAACATACCAAAAGCCTGGTGGTTACGATCGGCAACCGCGGTGTGCAGTTTGTGCGGCGCTTGGGCGAGGTTGAACTGGTCGCCCACTACCCGGCGTTTGGTGACCGTCCGACCCAGGCAGAAATCCAGCCCATATTGCGTTCGATTGTGGAACTGTACAGCAACGAAACGGTGGACGAAGTGGACGTGTTGTACACCGTGCACCGTTCCGGCATTCTCCAGGAAGCGGTGGAATTGCCGCTGCTGCCTGCCCAGCTCGGCCAAGGTACGGACGCCGGCAAGCAAGCCGGACCGGCCATGAACTTCGAACCCGATATCGGTACGGTTATCCGCCATATTGCCATCCGGCTCATTGAAGTACAGGTATGGCAGGCGCTCCTGGAGAGCTTGGCCAGCGAGCACTCCATGCGAATGCTGGCCATGAAGAATGCGACCGATAACGCCAACGACCTGATTGGCGACTACACCCTGGAGTACAACACTGCCCGGCAAGCGTCCATTACTCAGGAACTGGCAGAGATAACCGGCGGCGCCGAGGCATTAAAGGCATAAGAAGGAGACGTTAATGACAACAGCAGAGAATACGAAAACCGGCACTATTATCCAAATTGTGGGCGTGGTAGTGGATGTGGAATTTCCGGCCGACCGGCTGCCGGCAATTTTTAATGCCCTACAAGTTGAACTTGAAGGTAAGAAACTGGTGCTCGAAGTAGCACAGCATTTGAGCGAGTCCAGCGTGCGGGCCATCGCGCTTGGCGGCACTGATGGTCTGCAGCGCGGAGCGGCAGTCACGGACACCGGCGCGGCTATCAGCGTGCCGGTTGGCGATGCGACGCTCGGGCGCATGTTTAACGTTGTCGGCGAACCGATTGATGCTAAAGGCGGCAATTTTACCGAGCGGGCGCCCATCCACAAGACGCCGCCGCCGCTGGTTGACCAATCCGGACGGGTGGAAATCCTGGAGACCGGCATCAAGGTTATTGACCTGATTGCGCCCATCACCAAAGGCGGCAAGGTCGGCCTGTTCGGCGGTGCCGGCGTGGGCAAAACGGTGCTGATCCAGGAGCTTATCAACAACATCGCCAAGTTCCACAGCGGTTATTCCGTGTTTGCCGGCGTCGGCGAACGCACCCGCGAAGGGAACGATCTGTACTACGAGATGGAGGAGTCCGGCGTTATCAAGAACACTTCGCTGGTCTTTGGGCAGATGAACGAGCCGCCAGGCGCCCGTTTGCGCGTGGGCCTGTCAGGGCTGACGATTGCCGAAGGTTTCCGCGATAAAGGCAGCGACGTGCTGCTGTTCATCGACAACATCTTCCGCTTTACCCAGGCCGGCAGCGAAGTCTCCGCCCTGCTCGGCCGTTTGCCTTCAGCCGTGGGCTACCAACCCAACTTGCAGCAGGAAATGGGCGCGCTGCAGGAGCGCATTACTTCCACCCGCGAAGGTTCTATCACCTCGGTTCAGGCCGTCTACGTGCCGGCCGACGACCTGACCGACCCCGCGCCGGCGACGACATTCGCCCACCTGGACAGCACCATTGTACTGAACCGTGCACTAACCGAGATCGGCATTTATCCGGCGGTCGACCCTCTGGACTCCAACTCCACCATCCTTGACCCAGAGATAGTCGGCGAGGAGCACTACCGGGTGGCGCGCGAAGTGCAGCGCATCCTGCAACGCTACAAAGACTTGCAGGACATTATCGCTATCCTCGGTATGGAAGAACTGTCCGAAGAAGATAAGCAAACGGTCGCCCGTGCCCGCCGGGTGCAGCGTTTCCTAAGCCAGCCATTCTTCGTGGCCGAGCAGTTTACCGGCAATGCCGGCCAGTATGTCAGCCTCAAAGATACTATCGCCTCGTTCCAGGAAATTTTGGACGGCAAACATGACGACAAGCCGGAGTCGGCCTTCTACCTCAAGGGCAGTATCAAAGATGTTAGAGGTACCGACGAGCCGGCTAATGCTGAGCAAGCCAAGCCGCCAACGTCCGCTAAGCAAACGCAAAAGAAGGCATAAGGAGCGTCCGTGATCCACTTGCAGCTCATATCCCTTGCCGGCGTCAAGTTTGACCAGGACGTATACGAGGTCATTCTGCCGACACTGGAGGGTAGCATCGGTGTACTGCCTGGCCACATGCCGCTTATTTCGGCGGCGACGGGCGGAGTTATATCCATACGCCGTGCGCCGCGTGACCCGGATTTTCTGATGGAGCACTTTGCTGTAAGCGGCGGTGTCATCGAAGTAGCCAACAACGTGCTGCGCGTACTAGTTGATGAGGCTGACCACGCCGAAGAGATCAACGAGGCCGAAGCAGAAGCCGCTCACCAGCGCGCTCTGCAATTAAAGCGTGAGGCAAAAGACCAAGTCAGCCTCGAGCACGCCCAGGCGCTCGTGGACCGCAGCGCAGTGCGTCTGCAGGTCGCTGCGTTAAAGCGCCGCCACAAACAGCAACGGTAAGCGCGTCCCCTTCTAGATACGTGTCAGTTCCGGTTGTTCGCGCGGGGTGCTATCGCCACTCATTCGTATGGTACGAATACGAGAATATGAAATGATCTGCCCGACATACAATCCGGCTATACATAATAGCGTCTCTATCTTCTGCAAATACTTTGCGGCGTACTTCCAGCAAAGGTGTGTGCTCGGGGATAGACAATAGTTCTCCTTCGGCTACAGTGGGCGTGCGTGCGGTTACCTCTTCCTCGATTTGAAATGGCACTATATGTTTCTCGGATTTGATAGCTGCGATGGCGTCATATGAGCTATCGGCAACCATTTCTGCGAGCATAGTTTCATCGACGAGGACAGTCGGGTAAAAGATTTCTACTAGCCGGATGGGTAAATGTTGCCCGTTTTGTTGCACGCTTTGTTTGCGATATCGCCGAACGGCTCTGTCTCCTGTAGCGAGACCTAAACTGCGCGCCACCTCTGGAGGCGCGACTCTGTAGTCCGGCCTAACAATATCTGATTCGACTGGCTGCAGCCCCAAGCCTGCCAAAAAGCGGTCGAATCTGCTTGACATGCCTTCAATACGAATCAGTAGTCTGTCTGTGGGAGCCTGGTGCATAGTTCGGTGTTCCTCTCAGTGCGTTAGTTGACCACGTGGTTCGAAATGTTACTCCTCCAGCGGCGTCACGTGTTCGCGTGCTTGGTCGGTTGGGGTATCGCCGGTGCCGAGCTCAAGAATTAACGGCATCTCTGTCATGACCCGCAGCGGGCTGCTGTACAGCCTGCTTAACTCATCGACGAACTTCTGTTCACTGAGCATGTAGTACAGACCCAGGGCGAGTGTGGCGTAGCGTTCCTTTTCCACGACATCAGCCGGAGCAACATGCTCCGCGGCGCTGTACAGCCACCGCGCGGCTGCCGGGTCGGCACGGTGCAGCCTGCGTAATAGCAAGTCGAACGTTGGTGCAGCGGTACGGTACCGCCGGATCACGCCGGTACTTAAGACAGGAAGCGAGGCGGCCGGTTGTGCTTGGTTAGCGTGCTGGCTGCTCATATTCGCCTCCTAGTTACATACTTAGATAGTAACAGGAGCGGCTTGCAGGAACTAGCGAATGGGAGTAAAATCACGAACGTACTGTGGCATTTCTTACTTTGTCAAGCCGCCGTACTCTTATTTATTAGAAAATAGTGACGCTAGAATGCCTAAGGAGAACGCATGCCTACCGTTCAACACGCTATTACACTTCGCGCGCGACGCTTTCCGATCGCGCTGGGCGCGATTGACTCGGATTCTCGAATAAAGAACGGGGAAATTACAGCGGAAGGACTGGATGCTTTTATAGAGGCTCTGGACCACTTCTATACTGCAGTCGCAACAGAAGGTGATGTTCCGTCACAGTGTGTTGACGGCCGCTCTCGGCAAGATGGTACCTATGAGCCAGCGCCGAAAGCAGCAGCCGGTACATTTTCGGCTGTTATAGGTGACGCCCTCACCAATGGAAGCCATCGTCCGGCGGGTGCTAACGCTGCGGCTCATGCCAAAAAAGTGTATGAGTATCTTATCCAGCATGGCTATACAATCGGCGGCCACGTCGCCGATCACGTTAGTGGTAACGGCTGCGGCTGCGGCGCTGAGGATAACCTCGAGCGCATCCTGATGTTTATACGTGATAACAGTGCAGGCATACAGACGTTTTTGAAAGACGTAGGTGTGACTATTGATGATGAGACGCATGCCCGTATTGCGACGCGCGCTGCCAGTTTGTTAGATGAAAATTATGTTGTAAGTGGCGCAGAGCTTCGCGACGCACTTGTCGCGACAGCCGGCGAACAATGCGTTGAAACGCTGACGGGTCCGCACCGTGAGGTGGTACTGGTGATAAATACGGAACCCGGTGTTACTATAGACCGCGCCAAAATTGCCGAGGAATACAACGACAGCTTCCAAGCTTTTGAACTTGACGTGCCCTCACTGCAAACAGCCGCAAATGCGCTATCGCTTACGCCGGCCGAGGCACTGCAGAAAGTTACAGCCATGTTGTATTATAACGTCGCTACGGCCGCAGTGCTGGCTGGCTCATCCCTACGCATCGTCGTGCGTTAGCTTAAAGACCTCTTGCAAAATAAATCCGCGATCCATAACGCGCCATTTCTGTCCCAAACTGGCCAAAGCCTTCGCACCGTAACCTCTGTTACGCTTTGTCGGCTTTGGCCAGTTTGGGACAAAAATCATCACGTTCTGGCTTCACGGCTTATTCTGCAAGAGGTCTTAAGTCTAAACGTGCGGACGGACGATCAAGAGCGGTAATCACGCCTTAAACATCGCTCCTTTCCTTGCAATTTAACTAATTGCATATTAAGCTTTAGGTAGCAGTATAAAGGAGGATTAACGCATGTTTGCGAGGAATCGTATAGCCATACTCATGGCAGAGTTTCTCGGTACGGGTATATTGGCGCTGGTAATGCTGAGTGTGCAGCACTCTACCATCGGTTTGCCGTACTTTGTGGCCTTGGCCGCCGGCCTGACGCTGGTGGTCGCGACCGTATCGCTTGGCCGCGAGGGCGGCGCTCATTTTAACCCGGCGATTACCATCGGTATGTGGACGGCGCGGCAGATCAAAACATTGCCGGCGCTTTCGTACGTTGTGGCGCAAATGCTGGGCGCATGGGCAGCCTACTATTTGTATGTCTACTTCGTGAAGACCAGCCTGCAGCCTATTGGCGGGCACTATGACGGCCACGTACTGGTTGCGGAAGCAGTGGGAGCATTCGTGCTGTCGCTCGGCTTCGCCGCGGCGGTATTCAACCGGTTCTGGAATGCTAAGACGGCCGGAACGGTAGGAGGGGCCTATGCGCTGGCAATCATTATTGCTTCCAGCGCCGCAGTGGGAATTGTGAACCCGGCAGTAGCGCTCAGCATGCGCGCGTTCAACGTATTTGGCGCAATGGGCTGGGGTACGTACGCACTCGGACCGGTGCTTGGTGCGGTTATCGGCTTTAACCTCTATGCCCTGCTCTTTTCTCCGGAGGCTAGTTTATTGCGGATGCGTGCCGCAGTAAATGAGCGGCTCGGCCGCAAGCCTGCTGTCGCCGCAGCATCTGTGCTAGAGGCGGAAGCCGAAGCGAGCAAGCCAAAGCGCGCCGGACGTCCCGCCAAGAAGCGCAAGAACGCCAAAAGCTAATTGGATTCGCGCTAACGAATAAAACCGCTCTGCTGCCACGCGGAGCGGTTTTATGTTTCCTCTGGTGTGAGCCGGCCAGCTGCTCCTTAAGTCAAGCCAAAAGTAACCGGCGTAATTATTTGCACAAAAGAACTATAGAGGAAATGCTGGAAAATTCTATATCTGCCCGTCTATAAGATCTTGCTCGAATTTCCGTATACCGCTGAGGTTGGGACTGTAGGCGCTGACATCAGGAAAGTCGAGTTCGTGCACGTGCCGCCACATTGCGGTTACGAGCTGCCTGGTACGCGTAAGCTCGTCATCGTTAAATGTCAGCTCCAGCGTGTTGATGCGTCCTTGTGCATCCGGCTCTACAAACTCCAGCCGGCCGCTGCCAACCGTATAGCCTGCAAAACTCGCCGAGCTTTCAACCAGCAGCTTGTAGCAGTAAAGCTGGCGGCGGTAGCGATGCAGCTTGGGGTCGCTTGCCCACCGGCTGTAGCTTTTGCCGGTCTTGTAATCTACGACTGTGACTGATTTAGCTGCCGCGTTAAGCTCCAGCCGGTCAACTTTGCCGCCCGCGTGCACTTCCCCGAGGCGGACGGTATCGTGCGTAAAGGCAAATTCGGCTCGGTCGGTGGGTTTATACATACTGTTACGTGCAGTCAGATAGGTGGCGAGAGCGGTCCGGCCGCGTTCAGTTTCTAGCGGGATTCGTGCTGGTATCAGTTTCTTGCGCTGCATGCGGTTTTCGAAGTAATCGAGGGCTTCGCTTACGAGCGGTGCATGGCCGCGTTCGGTTACCGCCTGCTGCAGCCACTCCAACGTTTCGTGCGTTGCATTACCGAACTCGCTGTCCGGCGACGGCGCTTCCGGAAAGCGCAGGATGGTATTGAAAAAGAAGCGCTCCGGGCCGCCATATTCTAGATCCAGGAAGGTTCCGAGGTGCGTCGGGCTCAATCGGTATTTTTTGAGCCGGTCTTGCAGCAATGCCTGCAGGTCAGTATGCTTCAGGGCGGCGGTGTGATGGCTGCGCCAATCCCGTTCCAGCAGTTCTATTGGGGGAGCGACGGTGTCGTCGCGGCGTACCAGTTGTGCGTCTTCGGGCAGTACCGAGTCCCGGATAGTGTCGTCGACCTGCTCACGCTCGTCGAGGTATTTTAAGCGTCTGGTCGGCTTGCCGGCATAGGTTTGAGCGACACTAGTAAGATGCAGCCCGATCTTAGCGCGCGTCATAGCCACAAATAGCAGGCGCAGGCGTTCATCGTCAGTGGCACCGGCGTGGCGGATAGGCGCGAGGTTGGCCGGCAGCGTCAGCCGGTTGGCCTGTGCCCGTGATGTACCACCCCAGACGTCATCCTGGCAACTGGGCAGAAAAACGTGCGCAAACTCCAGCCCCTTGGCCTTGTAGACCGTCATCAGCTGCACCGCGCTGTCCGCTTGACTGTAGGGGCTGGTATTCAGCAT
>JBGPNM010000052.1:0-9175 GCA_041487535.1 Candidatus Saccharimonadia bacterium | reverse complement strand
GTCCGCACCCCTGGCGGCCGAAAAACTATTTCCAGTTCGTCGTCATACCATTTAGGTATGCCTCCTCACCAGAAATAGTTTTTCACCTCACCAGGATGTACGGCCAACGACTGAAAAAAGATCTTGGATAGGTTCTAAGAAAGACTACTCAGCTGGCGGCAGGTGCGCCGTCACGTGCATAACCGGAATGCAGACGTTGCGGCCCTTCCAGCTCACCGCGAAAAACTCGTAGGCAAGCATGGAATAATTCAACAGGATCACATCAGCGATAATGGCCGCCGGCAGCGCCAGCAGCGACCGCGCGAGCCATACCCGGTATGTCAGCAAAATTACGGCCGCGTACGCGGCCGTCAACATCAGGAGCGTTAGCGCAGCTACCACTGCCAGATGCAGCGACAATCGGCCGAAGATTGCCATCGCCAACAAGCCGTACGGCAGCAGGATGCACATCAGCTCCGCCATTGTCAGCAGTAAGACCAGCTCTATTCGCCGGTGTACCTGGGGGTAGCGTGTCCGGATGACCGTGCGGAACTGTTCTGCTTGGCTCTTAGCGCTGGTAATGCCCATCGCACTGCTGCTTTGCATAAAGCTATAGCCGTCATGCATGGCACTGACGCGGGCAAAGTAGTTTTCCGGCACAATGGAGCGGCTGACGGCACCGAACCCGCCGGCAGTATCCAGCATATCCCGGCGCACAATCCAGCAAGTACTGAGTACCGGCGGGCGGCGGAACAGCTTGCGCGGCAATGCCAGCTCCCAGGCGTAACGCATAGGTTGCAGCAGCGTTGAGTGCCGCCACCCGCCCACCGGCGGTATGGTATTCCGGGGGATAACGCTAATCATGGTCTTGTGTTTATGAAGCATAGCCGCAACCAGTAACCGCAGACTGTCGGGAGCAAAGCGCACATCAACGCCGCAAAAAAGTGCCAGCTCACCATTGCTCTCGTCGAGCAGCTGTTGGTACGCCTGATTTTTGGCCAGCCAGTTCTCTTGCGGCACGTTGCCCTGGATAAACCGCACGCCATCATGCGCGTACGTACGGATAATTTCCGGCGTGCGCCGGTTCTGTGAGCAGTCGTCAAGCACCAATATTTCCAGCTTTGGATAGTTCGAAGCGACCAGGGAGGTTAGGCATGCCTCAAGGTCCGTCGTCTCGTTGCGGGCCGGGATGGCCACGGTCAACGTTGGCAAGTCGCGGTCGGCAATGTCAGCGGCGGCCAAACGCGGCGCCCGAGTAGTGCGTACATTTCGCAGCGTTGCACTAAGCAGCACCGCCGCGACGGCAAAATCGGCATACGCCAGGAGTATCCATAGATGGTAGGTGGAAATGTGCTGCCGTATCCCTCCATACCAGACCAGCAGCAGGGTCGCCTGGAGCCCGATCACCCAAAAACTCGCTTGCAGTGTTGCCCGTCGCAGATATTTTTCGTGAATACGGGCACTTACTAATCGCAGCAGGTTAACGATGCGGTACAAACTCATAAGCAGTAACAACCCTGTCGGCACGCTTGGGTGGACTATAAACAAGGCGACACTCGTTATGCCGAGCGGAATGGCGACAAATGGCGCCAGCAGGCGCTGCCAGGAGAGCGGCGGCACCAACCATAGGCCCAGCTCCAGCATCGCAATACCCCAGAAGCACTCAAGGATGCGTACCATACCTACCAGTAACTATACCATTCACGAGCCATGTATACGCCAGGCTTGACGCCAAGCCGGTTGCCTGCTACGCTTGACAGCAGTGGCCTACAGTACTTGTAGGTTATTTTAGTTTTAGGAGAGAGAGTGTGGCCGACCAAACGCCGAAAAGCAAAAAACGCCGCTTACGCCCCGCACAGACCATGCGCGAGCGTGCCGAGCATGCAACCGTCCAGAACAGCAAGCCAAAGCGCGGGCGCAAAGTAACCCAGGCTATCAAAGCCCCATTCCGCGTCATAGGACGCGTTATTAGCCGCATCGGGCGCCTGCCTATCTGGAAGCCGTTTAAGTTCATCGGCCGTTTTATTATTCCGCCGTTCTTGCGTGCCAGTTGGCGTGAGCTTCGCCTGGTGACCTGGCCCAACAGCAAGCAGACGCGGCAGCTAACCAGCGCGGTCATCGCGTTCTCCGTCATTTTCGGCTTATTTGTGGCAGCGTTCGATTACGGCTTAGATAAATTATTTAAACAGGTGATATTAAAGTGAGCACACGCTACGATTCCCAGAAACACTGGTATGCTATTCATACCTACAGCGGCTACGAAGAGAAAGTAGCCGAGTCCATCCGGCAACGCGCCGGTTCGCTGGACATGAAGGATAAAATTTTCAAGGTCCTAGTGCCCAAAGAGAAGATGATCGAGGTCAAGAACGGCAAGCGCCGCGTCGTCGAAAAACGCATTTTCCAAGGTTACGTCCTAGTCCAAATGAAGATGAGCGAGGACGCCTGGTATATCGTGCGCAACACGCCGAGCGTAACCGGCTTTGTCGGCTCCGGCTCCGACCCGACGCCTTTGTCTGACGATGAAATCGAGAAAATCAACAAGCGTATGGGCGTGGAACAACCAAAGCATAAGATTGACTTCAATATCGGTGATGTCGTCAGCATTACCGATGGGCCGTTCAAAGGCTTTGACGGCGCCGTTAACGAAATCGACGCCCAAAAAGGCAAGCTGAAAGTACTCGTCAACATGTTCGGCCGCGAAACGCCGGTCGAACTTGACAGCTTACAAGTAAAACGGGTTTAGTATCGGAGTTGGCATGCGTAATCCAAACCTTTTTCCAGCCCTGTCCGTAGGCGTACTAGGAGGTATCGCAAGTACCTCTCTTGAATATGCAGTTGTCGGTCCAGGTAGCGAAAATGTGCCTCCGGATTTACGGCTAGCTCTCGGTGGTGTCGCCATTTTGTTAGCATGCTCAAGCGCTGCAGTAACTACCTTTGCACTGATGCGTGAGTCACAGCAACAACCACCTTCGCCCCAAGTACCGCATCAGGTACCACCGGAACCATAGGCATGGCGTTCTTAATATGTTACAATTATGGCTATTACGCACTACTTAATGGTAGGAGAACTTCGCAAAGCTTCTAATTGCGGGTTCGAAAAGGAGAATTATTATGGCGAAAGCCGTTAAAGCGCGACTAAAATTGAAGATTCCGGCCGGACGCGCCAGCGCCGCGCCGCCAGTTGGCAGTACGCTCGGCCAGTATGGCGTAAATATGATGGACTTTGTTACGAAGTTCAACGAGCAAACTAAAGATATGCAGGGCGCGACCATTACGGCCCATATTAACGTCTACGAAGACCGCACTATGGATTTCCGCGTGGTCGGCATGCCGACCGATGACCGCATCCGTGCCGAGCTGGGCATCCAAAAAGGTTCCGGCAAACCGAATACCGAGAAAATCAGCAAAAAGCTGACCCAGAGCCAGCTGACCAAGATTGCCGAAGACAAAGCCCGCGACATGAATACCGACGATGTCGAAGCCGTCAAGAAAATGGTCGCCGGGACAGCCCGCAGTATGGGTGTCGAAGTAGAGTAAGTAACATTTAAAGATTTGTGGGAGCCTTACACGTTTTAAGGCGCTTGCACCACGAAGGAGATGAACACTATGGCAAATGCCAAGAAAACAACCAAAAAGACCAGCGAAGCAGAGCTGATCGTAGAAGCGGTACCGGAAATATCCGAAGCCGCAATCGACAACAACGAAACCGCAGTCACGGAAAGTACTGCCAAGGCCGGCAAGCGCAGCGCCAAGGCGCAAAAAGAAGCCACAGAAAAAGAGGCGAAGGAAGCGCGCAAAGCGCACGCCAGCGAAAGTGAGACTTCCGAGAAGCCAAAACAAGCGATACGTTCTACCCGCACCCGCTTGGAGCGCAGCGGCAAAAAGTTTCGTGATGCCGCCGCCGCAGTAGAAAAAGGCAAAGCATACACACCCGCAGAAGCGCTGGCACTGGCCGTCAAAACCAGCCCGGTTAAGTTTGATGCGACCGTAGAAGTGCATGTCAACTTGGCCGTTGATCCGAAGGTTGCGGACCAGAATGTCCGTGACAATTTCGTGCTCCCGGCCGGAACCGGCAAGCAGGTCCGCGTGGCCGTATTTACCGACGATACCGTCGCCGGCGCCGATCTGAGCGGCGTGGAAACTATAACGAAGGAACTCGAAAAGGGCAGCCTCCCGTTCGATATCCTCATCGCCCCGCCCGCCCACATGGCAAAGCTTGGTAAGTACGCCCGTCTGCTTGGACCGCGCGGCATGATGCCCAACCCCAAGAGCGGTACCGTAACCAACGACGTGGCCAAAGCGGTCAAAGAAGCCAAAGCCGGACGCGTGGAATACCGGGTGGACAGTACCGGCATCGTGCACCTCGGCATTGGCAAAGTTTCGTTCGGTGCCGACAAACTACTGGAAAACTTCCAAGCTGTCGTCACCTCCATCAAGGGCAACAAGCCGTCCAGCGTAAAGGGCAACTACATCAAAGCCGTTCACGTTGCTACCTCTATGGGCCCTGGCATTGCCGTTGCCCTGAACGAACTCTAGACGACAGCCGCTAGCGGGCTGGCGCTTACACCCTCATCGCTTTTGCAAGCGCCCGTAACAAACGGGCGAAGTCGTTGATACCGCCGCGGTAAACTTCGTAACGGTCGCTCCACTGCGGCTGGTACTTAGCTTTAAACCGGTACAGGCCACGGAACGAGTAGAAACGGTCGCCGTTGGCATAAACGAACCTGAGCATCCGGTTGATGGTCGTACTGGGCTCGGCTTCGAGACCGTATAACGGGCACAGGCCAAAGCTTAGACGCTGGTAGCCATCATGCAACAAAGCCTCGGCATACGCCATCAACAAGTAGTCGTTGGTGTTGCCCGGTGCCCGGTTGCTGCTGCGCAGCATGTCGTACGAGGCTTCCTCGGGGACGGGCGTTTCAAGCATATTTAGGAAGGCTTGGATCGTACCGGCGTCGTCGCGTGCGATAAACAGCGGACAACGCTGAAGATAGGCCTCGCTAAAATATCCGAGTGTAAAGCCGCGCTCCGTGCGGGCCGGCAGCTGCAGCCATTCATCCGATATCTCCTGCAGACGACCGATAAGCGCCGGACTGTGCGGCGGCAGGCACCGTTCGGTCGTATAGCCATACCGCGCAAACCGCGTAGTTATCTTATAAAAGGAGCGTTCAGTCTTGAACAGTGCGGTCGTGTGCTTGAGGTCCACGATTGCCTCCCGGCCGATCAGCTGCATACGGTACCCATGCTGGCTATACAGCCGCTGCCAGCGGGAGGTGGCTTGAATAAAAGCCGGCTGCCAATCGTTCACAAAGCATAGTTCCTCAAACTCTTTAAGTGCGCGCGGAATGGATTGCGGTCGGCCGAACGGGTCGCCCATAACTAAAGCAACCCCGTTGTTAACTCTGTATGCCATGCCCGCATGCTGGTCGCGGCTGAAAAAGTAAGTTTTGTCGTGCGGCCACAGCTTGAAGTAATCAAGACTGACATTCGGATACGTATAAATGAGCGATTTCGCCTGTTCATACCGTTCCTTCTGGTGCTGCGCAAGCCGTGCCTTTAACGGCTGGAATAAGGAAACCAGCACAAAGCCCAATGCGCTTATACTGACAAAGCTAAGCGACTCCTGGAACAAGCGTGCCCGCCGGGTGTAGGGGTGCAGCGGCGCAGTTGTCAGAGCGAATTGATCTACCGTGTAATGCATTGCAGCGGGTACAGAGATCTCCTGGCGAAAATCGTGCCGGTCCATCAGAAAAAACCCGGCCGTACCGTACAGAAAAGCCGTCCCAAGCACCAGAAGCGTCGCGCGCAGCGATAGCGCGAAGGTCCGCATGTCGCTGCGGACAATGAATTCCTTGCGCGTCGTCCAAAGTACGCCAAGTATGACCACCGGCAACAGCTGCGTCAAAAAATGCGTATGAAGATCGCCGCCGCGCAGCTCGGACAGTATGGCATCGGTGCTCAGGCCGAGCAAAAAAACATAGAGCGCCAGCGCAAACACCCAAGCATTACGCTTGCGCCGCCGCAGCAGCAAGCTAAGGTATAACAGTGTGAAGCCCAGCAACAAGGAAATATCAATAAGGACACCGACGTCGGGCAGACGCCGCAGACTGAGCCCGCCGCCGAACTGCACCCGCAGTGTTTCGGCGATGAGGATCAGGCCATGTATCGCGACCAGCACCGCAACCCAGTTGCTGCGACGGGTTAGTTTGCTTCGTAGCAAGACCAAAGACATGTATTGATTGTAGCGTACCCGGCCGTTTTTCAAGGAATCACCCTTCAGGCCAGCCACAAGGAGCCAAGCAACGCGGACCAATCCGCCTCGTACGGCGGGTAGTCGGGCGCAAAGCCGTAGATACCGAACGGGTCGATGTAGGTCGTTTCTGGTGCCATACTGGGCAGGGTGCTGACTGCGAAATGGACATGTTCTTCGTCGTTGCTGCGATACGGTTTGCTGTTTAGCCAGTTGTCGTATGTTCGCTGTCCTGCGCCCATCCCGGTAATTCCGGCAAGCCCGAGCACTTGTCCAGCCTTTACCCGAACCGTACGCCGGGCAGTCTTCACATCTTCAGCCCGTAACGGCATTAGCGCTGACAAAATGTCACCATCCGCCGTTGCAGTTGGCAAGGCGTATGCTGGGTCTAGCTCTGGCGCCAGGCGCTGTAAGTGCCCGTATACCGTCACAAGTTTATTACTATGAATGACAACAACGTGCAATCCGTGGCCCCAGAAGACCGGCTCACCCCGCCAGGTACGAGCTTGCGGACCCGGATAGCGAATAGGCACTTCTTCAAAACTGGCCACGGCTATACCGCCGGCCGCTGCCAGCACCTGTGTGCCAGCCGGTACCGCAAAGTCCACTGCTTGGTGAGCTGTATAGCCGCCGTAAACTCTGGCCTCCTGCGCGCTGTACACCCAGCCCTCAACGATCCTCGGCTGAATGCCGCCTGCGAATATTCGGCGCAGGAACGGTCGTGGCTGGTCGTACATACAGCTTCATTGTAGCAGCCGTCTTACATGGAGTGGTACTTTTTACACTTGCGGACCGAAGAAGTGACTCTGTAGAATAGACGAAGAAGAGGAGGGAACAGCGCGTGAGTGTTTTCAGCAACACCGATCTTAAGGCGGCTGTCGCATCTGGACAGCTTGTTTTTCATCCGTACGTCGAGGAACATATCGCCGGCAGCAGCATAGACGTCACCCTTGGGGAATGGTATTACAAAACCGAGAAGAGCAACTTGGGCGGCGTGTATAACCCCTTCGATCCAAAGGCGGTGGAGCGGTACTTTGACGGCCCGCATCGGGCCGAGATTCACAAAGCCTGGTGCGACAAACACGGCCGCAAACTGTTTACGGGCATCCCGGCCGGACATCCGATTATCGTACTGGAGCCGGGCGAGCGAATCCTGGCGCACACCCATGAGTTTATCGGCATAAAAGGCAACGCCACGAGCACCATGCAAGCCCGCAGCACCTGGGGACGCAACGGTGTGGCCGTCTGCCTTGATGCCGGTTGGGGCGACCCCGGCTACGTCAACCGCTGGACGATGGAAATCTACAACATGAACCAGCGCGATGCCGTCATCTTGCCGGTCGGCGAGCGTATTGCTCAGATGGTTTTCTATACGACCGGACCGGTGGAAGGCGAATACAGCAGCCTGAGCGGCAAGTATCAGGGCTCCAGCGCCGAGGATCTTACGGCAATCATCGGCAAATGGCGGCCCCAGCAGATGCTGCCGGGTGCATACAAAGATGCGCGCCGCCGGCCGGAACCGATTGCAGGACTGCGGGACGTTTGAAGTGTTACCGCTGTCAAATTTTAACGGGTGGCGGAAGGATGTAACGTGATGCCACCAACAGGTGCGTTTATTGTGATCGAAGGAGTTGACGGTACAGGGAAGTCAACGCAGTTTGAGCTATTAACTAAACGGTTGGCGGCAGCGGGCCAAGACGTACTGACGCTGAAGTTTCCGCGCTATAGCGAGCCGTCCAGCTATTTTGTCCGCGAGTACCTGCAGGGCAATTACGGCACGGCAGATGAAGTCGGCCCTTACACGGCGTCGCTGTTTTACGCACTGGACCGCTACCAGACGGCAGCTCAGATCCGCCAGGCATTGGAGTCAGGTAAGATCGTCCTGAGCGACCGCTTCACGGCATCCAATATGGTGCACCAGGGCACTAAGTTTGTGCATGACGAGCAGCGGCGCGGTTATTTTATCTGGCTGGATAACATCGAGTACCAGGTGCTCGGCATTCCGCGGCCCAATCTGACATTTGTGCTGCATGCGCCGCTTAGCATTATCGAAGACCGCTTGCGCAAAAAAGAACGTTCCAGCACCCACGTCAAAAAAGATATCCACGAAGCCAATGCAGAACATCTTCGGAAGGCTCTAGAGGTCTCGCTCGACCTTTGCAAACTGTTCCCCAAAGACTTTACCCGCATTGATTGCTTGCAAAACGGCGAACTTCTCAGCGAGCAAGCCGTCAACGACCTGCTGTGGGAGAAAATTACGCCGTTGCTGCCGCTGACAAAAGCCGCCAAACCTGTGGCACCGCGGGCCGCAAGCGCAGCCGCGCCGGCGTCCACTGTCACTGATAATCCATACGTCATGCACGAAGGTGCTGAGACGAAAATTACCGAAGCCGGCTACGAATACCTCGCCAAAGCCGTCACCAATGTCCGCGGCAACGTTTATGCCTTCAACAACAGCCTTAGCCCCATGACTGTCGCTGCCGCCATGGCCCGCCTGAGCCGTCGCGGTGACGACATGCGCCTGACAATTTTGGATGAGTTTGCCGCCAGCTTAGGCAAAGACGAAAAGCTGCTGCAGCGCATTATTACCGCTTATGGCGACGACTCGGTGCAGCAGCTGGCCGGGCTGCATCTTGTGGTAGAGAAAGCCTCGAACTTGCTGACGAAGAAGCTGGAGTGGGGCCGCCTAGCTGCCTACCTGGAGCAATCCACGCGCTACCTGTATTTCGACCGCCAGGACGAGCACGGCCGCTATAAGTTCCATATCCCTGAGCAGTTCGACCTGGATACCAAAACGCACTACGTTGATACGCTCCACAAAATTTTTGCCCACTATTCCAAGATAGTGCGCACCTTGACGGAGCATATTGGCCGCAATTCTACAACTCCCCAAGCCGAACGCGACGCCGCCTGGCGCAGCGCCATCCGCGCCCAGGCCTGCGACGC
>JBGPNM010000051.1:0-9196 GCA_041487535.1 Candidatus Saccharimonadia bacterium | reverse complement strand
CGGATGCCGAGGTCGCCCGTCGGCAGCACATCCAGCCGCCCCATGCAGAACATTAAAAACATGTGCGCCGTCCACTCGCCGATGCCTTTGACTGCTACCAGCTTGGCGAGAATGTCCTCATTGTCCAGCTCATCGATAGTGTCGAAGCTGAGGCTTCCGTCCAGCACATGCTGGGCAAGATCACGAATGTAGGTAGCCTTTGCGCCTGACAACCCGGCGCCGCGCAACGCTTCCGGCGGCTTCGCCAAGATCATTTCAGGGCTTGGGAATGGTCCGCCAAACAGATCACAAAACCGCTGCCTGATGGTTCTGGCCGCCTTTACGCTCAGCTGTTGACCGATAATAGACTCGCCAAGTTCGCGGTAGTATTCGCGGTGCGGCCGCAGATCGCACAGACCCGTTTCGGCGATTACCGGCTGCAGGATTTTATCGTGAGCGGACAGGTGTTTGGCGGCTTGCCGGAGCTTCGCGGGCGTTGCAACATGCATATTATGTCAGACCTTTACCACGTCTCTGCCAGTATAGCATCGCGTTGCATACGTACTGCTCTGGCAATCTAACCCCGCTCGCCGTACAATACAATCATTAGCATGTAATGACGGACAGGACATGGACTATAAGCCATCAATAGACGGTATGCGTCCGCGGCGCGATGCTCCGGGTGCGCCTCCGGTGCCGAACAACACTGTACCTAGCCTCAACATTGCTCCAACAGAAACGGTCGGGCAGGGCGGTACGGGCTCGTCATCAGAAGCCCTGCTGGCGGACATGAAGCGTCCCGGAAATCAACCAATTAATTCCGACCGCTCCGCTCCCGACCCTGCTTTGCCGCATCGTAACCGCTTTATGCGCCTCCTAAGCGGCTACTGGCATCACAAGCTCTGGACGCTGCCGCTGACCTTGTTGGTTGTGGCGGCCGCGCTGTTAGCAGTCCCGGCCTCCCGCTATCCAATATTGGCTCAAGCAGGCATGAAGCGGCAATACAACGTGACAGTCACCGACAGTAAGACCGACACACCGGTAAGCGGCGCTGAAGTTGCGATCGACGGCAAGACTGCGGAGACTGACAGTGCCGGCCGTGCAAACCTGACGGCGGGGGTCGGCAAGCACGTGATGGCTATCCGTAAAAAGTACTATCAGGATGCAAGCGTCGATGTTTTTGTAGGCATCAAGACGGCGCACAACGTGATGGCTGTTCAGGTGGTAGCGACGGGCCGGCAGGTGCCGTTGGTAATACTGGATAAGATTACCGGCAAGGGTGTTGCCGAGGCCAGCATAAAAGTGCTCGACACCGAAACTAAAACCGACGCGAAGGGTATGGCAACCGTCGTCTTGCCGACCAAAGAGGCGACCCAACCGGCGACCGTCACTGCCGACGGCTATAACGAAACGAACGTGAACCTGCAGGTTACGGATAAAGTCGTTGCAGCCAACACGTTTACGCTGACGCCGGCGGGGCGCATATACTTCCTCTCGAACCAGAGCGGCAATATAGATGTGGTATCGGCAAACCTGGACGGTACCGGCCGCAAGACAGTTTTGGCCGGCACGGGTAACGAGGATCCCAATAACACATTCTTGCTTGCTTCGCGCGACTGGACGAATCTTGCGCTGCTAAGCAAGCGGGACGATAGCAAAGACCCCAAATTGTACCTGATTACGGCTAAAGACGGCAAGCTGACGACCATCGACAGCGACGCCTCCCAGATTACTCTGGTCGGCTGGAGCGACCACGTATTCGTATACCAGGCGTACCGCTATAACATTAAAAGCTGGCAGGCGGGCCAGTCCGTGCTAAAGAGTTACGACGCCGACAGTAACAAGCTTGCGACGATTGATCAGAGCAGCGCCGCCGGGACGGAGCCCCAATACATACATCAATCCCTGGCATTCGTAAATATCGTCGGCAGCCGGGTCGTCTACGGTTTTGCCTGGGATGATGTTTACGGCAACTACGCGCCAAACAACCTTGGCGGACAGAAGAACGACATTATGAGCGCCAACGTTAACGGCAGCAACAAGCAGACGCTGCGTGAGATTCCGATCACCAACGGCATTACCTACAGCTATATGACCTCGGTGCTGTCCAAGCCGCAAGTGCTATACATTCAAACTTCAGCCGGAGCGCAGCCTGCCGTTTACTACACGTATCAATATAGCAATAACAGCGTGACGCAGAGCGATATACTGACCGATTCCACCTACCAGCATGCGCAAGCGAGCTACACAACCTACCTGATCTCTCCTACCGACAAGGCCTCCTTCTGGGACCAGCCGCGGGATGGGAAAAATACGCTGTTTGCGGGCGATTATGCAGGCGGCAACGGCAAACAGATCGGGCAGCCTGATGCCTACTCGCCCTACGGGTGGTATACGGACGACTATCTGTTGGTGCAAAAAGGCGATAGCGAGCTGTATATTATGCCCGCAGCCGGCGGTGCTCCGCTCAAGCTCTCCGACTACTACAAGCCGCCGCACAGCAGCCTCTACGGTTACGGCGGCGGGTATGGGGGGCTGTAAGAAATGGGACAAACCTTACGGTTTTTCCCATCGGAGCTTGCGAATTAAATTCGCATCCGCTTACAGCGGACCGCTCCTGCTCTTTTCCCTTAACTGCAAGCTCGTTCTGCTAATTCTTCAAACGTAAGATTGCCATTTTGCCGTCGGTGCGGAGGTAGCCGCTGCGCCAGCGCCAGGAGCGGTTGACCAGTTTGTACGGCTCGCTCAGGGTGATAGTGGTGATTGGTTCGGCCAGCGAGCGCTCCGTCAGGCTAGAGGCAAGGAAATTACGTTCGGTGTTTGTGTCTTCATGCATCATGTGGGACAGCTGGACGCTGTGCTTTATAAAGGCGATGCCGGCATCGCGCGAGGCAGCGCCGACCCAAAGCAAGTTCTCGCCCACCACTTCTTGCTTGCGGTTATACCAGTGGATAGTTTTTGGGTTCAAGTTCTCCACATCTTCGTATGTTGTTGCCCAGAAGCGCACATGGTGGCGGTGTCCGCGGCCATGTTCGGGCAGCTGAACCTCGAAGCCAATGTCCTGTTTGCGGCCAAACAAGTAGAGCGCCGTCATGGGCTCGCCGTGGTACGTCTTCTTCAGCAGTGTTGAGATAACTTCGTACGTGGCGTTGCGCAACGTATACGGTTCGGCCACATGCCAGCCAGCGGCGGTCATAGCGGCAACAAGTTGGTCGCGGGAGCCAACCAGGCCGATGTTTAGCGGGTCGGATGCAAAGCCGTCGGGCGTTACGCAGTAGAGCGGCAGATGCTTAGCTGGGAAGATTATTCGCCACAGCCGCACGGTGGCCGGGATCAGTATATAAGCGCCGAGCGCATAGGTAGCGAGTATAGCAAAAGCCAACGGCAGACGTTTGTCCAGATAGGGAAAGATGGCTCGTGCCGACACGTATGCGACCGCCAGGCCTGGGATGAGCACGGCCACACGCTTACTAAATCGCCAAACATAGCTAACCATCTAAGGTGTATTTTATAATACATACTGTTTGTATGCATGATCCATATGGCACATTCCGGCACGCAGTATACGCGTACTACCAGGCGCATGGCCGTCACGATCTGCCCTGGCGGTTACCCGAGCCGGATGGCTCGTTCGACCCCTATAAAATTCTGGTGTCGGAAATTATGCTGCAGCAGACCCAAGTGCCGCGCGTAATACCGAAGTACGCCGCATTCCTCGCCCGGTTCCCTACCGTCCAGGCGCTGGCTGCTGCATCTCTAGGTGATGTACTGATTGCCTGGCAGGGGTTGGGCTACAACCGGCGGGCCAAATTTTTGTGGCAAGCAGCGCAGGCAGCCGTTCGTGAATATGGTGGCGCCCTCCCTTGCTCTGTATCCGAGCTGGAGCGTTTACCCGGTATCGGCGCTAACACAGCTGGCGCCATAGTAGCCTATGCCTTCGACGAGCCAGCGGTATTCATAGAAACCAACATCCGCACGGTGTTTATCCATCATTTTTTTCATGATCAAACTGACGTTTCTGACAGAGCAATCCTCGCGCTAGTCCAGAAAACCTTGCCGGGCGCGGCGGGAAAAGAGCAGGAGCGATTCCGCGAAGCGGAAGGCGAATTTACCTCGCCAGCTCCGTCGATAAAAACCGCAGGTTTGTCTCGAGACTGGTACTGGGCACTGATGGACTACGGTGCAAATCTGAAACTGACAGTGGGCAATCTGTCGCGCGCCAGCAAGGTATACGCCAAGCAGTCGAGATTTGCCGGGTCACTCAGGCAGCTTCGCGGCCGTGCACTGCGCCTGCTGGCTGCGGGCCCAATGGATGCGCGCCGCCTGATAAGCGAACTGGCCGATCCGCGTGCCGAAATGGTGCTACGGCAGTTGGAGGCCGAGGGCTTAGTCGCACATCACGGCAACATGTATACATTGCCGTAAAGCAATCCTTGTGACGGCGGACAAGACGTGGTTAAACCACAAGCGGAACCCATGGTACACTAGAGCCATGGACAGTCCGAACCCGTCACAAACTGAGGATGGAACACAGCCAGTGCAGCAACCGGCTCCTGCTATGGATATCATCACGCCGCCGAAGACCGCACAGGAGTCCAAAACGCCGGTGCAGGACGCCCCAGTTCCTGCTCTCCAAAGTCTGCCGATTCAGCCAGTTAGTCCTGCTCCTAAGTCCGGAAAAGCATCGGTCATCACCAAGCCGCCTAAACCGTCCAAAACGCCGGGCAGCGGCGTTGGTCTGGCGGTGTTCGCAACTATCGTCATTGTTCTGGGGCTGGGGGCGATGATGGTCTATGCGTACTTGCGCACCAAGGGCATTGCTATTCCCTAATATGGTCGCCGGCGGAGTTATAATACATGTTGTGTTTGATGAGGCGTTGATACAGTTGCAGCTCGCCGGCGCTATCGGCGTTATACCGACCGATACGGTCTACGGTGTTGTTGCCCGGGCCGCCGATACAGTGGCCGTCGAGCGGCTGTACCGCCTAAAAAGCCGGGAGGGCAAGCCTGGCACGGTGATCGCCGCAACTATTGATCAGCTTGTAGGCCTTGGCATGAAACGCCGTTACTTGACGGCTGTCGAGCGCTTCTGGCCAGGACCCATCAGCGTGGTCATCCCCTGCGGCTCTGAGCTGGCGTACCTCCACCAGGGCACGCAAACGCTCGCGGTACGTATTCCTGCGGACGAGCAGTTGCGCAAGTTTCTCGCGCAAACCGGCCCGTTGGTCACCTCCAGCGCTAATCAGCCCGGCGAGCCAACCGCACAGACGATTGCCGAAGCCAAGGCCTACTTTGCGGACGCGGTCGACTTCTATGCAGATGGCGGTGATTTATCCGGCGCCAAGCCTTCGACTGTCTTGCGCATTGTTGATGATGCCATAGAAGTGCTGCGCCAGGGCGCAGTGCACATAAACGAAAAGGGAGAGATTGTATAACTGCCGATGGCCGCAGAAGGATGCCTACAACAGCCGCTACGCGCGCGGTTGGAATTCTTGGCGCAGCCATTCGTCCAAGCTGCCGCCTCCGCCGGCGGTGAGGCACAGTACCAGGTCGCCGGCCGATAAGTGCCCCCGGATACTTGCGGCCAAAGCATCATCGAGCTTCGCTGGTTCGCTGGCAGCTTTTGCTGGCGGGCTGAGCAGGTTTCGTAAATCATCCGGCGTAAGCAGGGGCAGGTTTTTGTCTTCGCGTGCCAGGTAGCTGGGTATGATGTACAGCTGCTTCACGTCGTCAAACAAATGCTCGAACTCGTCCTTGATAAAGTGCTGGCGGGTATTATGCAGGCCTTCATACACAACCACGACGTTTTGCTCAGCGACTTCAGCAGCAAGCTGAAGTGCTCCGCGGATTTTGGAGGGCGTGTGCGCGTAATCGCTGTACAGCCCGGGCACTATCTGCTCGAAACGGCGCGATACGCCCGGGAAGCGGTTGAGATGCGTCACCAGCTCGGCGAGCGGAACGCGGGTCAGGCGGTGCACGGCGTTGGCGACCAGCCAGGCGTTCTGGCGGTTGACAATTCCCGGTAAGTTGAGACGATCGGCAATGGTTGGATCATCCTTGTCTAGCACAATGTATGAAGGCTGGGTACTGCCGGCCGTGTCTTCCAGGCCGAGCGTGTCCGCATCATCGCTCCAGATCGCAGCCAGGTGGCTTTGCTCTAAGAATTCGCGGAAGGCCTGGTTGTAGCTGTCACGGGTCGGGTAGATATCCGGATGGTCCCAATCGATGCCCGCGATAAGGGCCATGTGCGGCCGGAAGCTCAGGAAGTTGCGGTCGAACTCGTCAGCCTCGTACACGAAGTATTGCGAGCCTTCCTCGTACTGCCCCATTTCGCCGAAGGATATTTTGGCGCCGACCGAGTAGCTGACGGGCACCCCCAACTGCTTGAAGGCCCATATAACCATGGCGGTGGTAGTGGTCTTGCCGTGCGTGCCGGCTATGGCGATCAGTTTCAGCTTCTTTTCTTCCAGGATAAGATTGAGCAGTTCGTAGCGCTTGCTCATCTTAATGCGCTGCTCGCGGCAAAATGTTAGCTCTGGAGCGTCGGGCTGCTCCATCGGCAGCGCCGAGGTGTAGACAAACCAATCAATGGGGTTTTTGTCATGCATGGCCGCAATCTGCTCACGGTTCTGACCGATGTGGATATTGCTAATGCCGTGTTTCTGCAGGTAATTGATGTATAGAGAATCCTGCTTGTCCGAGCCGGAGACGTCATAACCGGCCTGTTTGGCGATCAGCGCCAGCGGTCCGATTGCTGTTCCGCCGATGCCAGAGAAGAAGATGTGCATGGCTTTAGTCTAGCATAGCCAAGAAGGGTCAGAAGGCAGGGATGGCTTACGTGCCGAATCTACGAATAACTCGGTATAATCATTACTGACATGGACAAACGCCGGCTGCATCATATCTGGGCAAAGACGCGCAGTATCAAACCGTGGTACGTGCTGGCGCTGGCGCTGGCCAGCAGCGCGGTATGCGTGACCGCGCTGCGGCAGAACAACCTGCACATGGCAGAGTTGCGTGATGCCGTCTACACAGCCGATAAGCAAGGCAAGGGCGTACAGGCGGCGCTTCAGGACCTGCAAGTGTATGTCACTGCGCACATGAATACGAGCCTGTCGGCCGGGCCAAACGCGCCCTATCCGCCTATTCAGCTGCAATACACTTACGACCGTGCCGTGCAGGCCGCCGGTGCTGCGGCTAATGCCGCGAACGCCAAGATTTACACCGATGCCCAGCGTCACTGCGAAGAGACCATACCGACTGGCTTCTCTGGCAAGTATCGTATCGCCTGTGTACAGTCGTATGTGGATACCCACGGTGTTAAGTTGCCCGCCGTGCCGGACGGTCTGTACAAGTTCAACTTTCTTAGCCCGCGCTGGTCGCCTGACCTGGCGGGCTGGAGCCTGATTGCCGCCGTCATAAGCTTTACGGTGTTCGCCGCGCTATGGCTGGCCGAGCGTTGGCTGCGTCAACACTCCCGCTAAACTCTCGTCTGCGATGCGCCTAAGTTGCCTAACAAAATAGACACCCTGGAACGGGGTGTCTATTTTGCGACGATTACCTACCTAATTTAGTTGGAGGGACTTTTGTTAGTCGCCCCGTTCTGCAGGTTGCTCGTACTTGAAGTTGCTGCTGCCGGTGCGTCGCTACACTTCTGGCCGTTCGGATTTTGCTGCTTAAATTGCGCTACAGCCTTCGCTACCTGGCCATCGCCTTGCAAATTCTCCCAGAATGTAACCTCGTTGCTGTTAATGACCATTCGGTCGTATGGCTTGTGGAGCTCACAGCCAAGCTTAATAAGCGCAAGGTTCTGGTTCGCCACCTTGGTGTTGGCACTGGCGTTTGATTGCAAGTAGTATACGTTACCCAGGACGTAGAAGTCCTTATTCAGTGAAGTGATGTTGCCAAAATATACCTGGCCGGTGTTCAGGAATACTGCTTGTAGTTTGCCGGTGTCAACGTACTTTGCTTGTGAGACTGGCTTAGCCGAGTAAATCAGAAATGAAAGCGCGGCAATCAGAAGAGCGACTATGACGAGTAGCGCATTTGTGCCAATGCGACTGCTAAGCGTCAAAAAGTCTTTAGTCTGCCCTCCGTCGCCCTTGTCTGGGGGCTTCGGCACCGCAAATTGATCGTGAGGCGACGGCATTCGCTGCGCCTGTTGATGATTTGATGTCATTCGATTAACAAAATCCATAGTAGTAGATTGCCTCTCCTGTTTTAATTAATCCGCTAAAGTATAGTGTAGTACGTGCGCATGTAATTGATCAAGCCGGTTATGCTCATAATCGGCGTACAGCTGGCGCGCCCTTCGTCATAACAGAGGTCGTCCGAGGCGTGCGTATGCCATAATAAAGACGAACGTGTTGACAAACAAAAACCTAACAGAGTATTTTGAGGATACCAACGTAATCATAAGAGAGGGCAACACGCATGGCATATACGCACACGAATTCGCAGGGAACTACATATCACCTGAACTCAAAGGCAGTAACGCTCCGCGGCGGTAAAGTGCAAACCATCTATTACTTCAGCAAAGATGAGCGGCCTGAGGCTTGCGATCTGCCGGCAGGCTTTGTGGTTAACGAGAACCCGCGCAACGGTTTCCTGACCATCAAGCGCAGCGCGTAAGCGTTTCCCCACGGCTGTGCATCGGCTAAGAGGGCCTTGTCTATGCAAGTGCCCTCTTGCTCGGGTATAAACAAGTAGGCAATTAATCTTGCTGAGCAGTTTTGTTGTCGCAAAAGGCATGCTCACGGTGGCAGCTGCCAATTTGGGATTGCAAGCCCTAACCCGGCGTTTGTTATAGTGGATTACATGGCAAATATAATCTTAAAAGTCTCCAATCTTCAAAAGTCGTATGGCGACACCAAAGCGGTGGACGGTGTTAGCTTTGAGGTAAAAAAAGGCGAGATTTTCGGCATCCTGGGACCCAACGGCGCCGGCAAGACCACGACGCTCGAAATGATCGAAACGCTCCGCAGTATCGACGGCGGTACGGCAACAATCGACGGCGTGGATGTGGCTACTGACCCGTACAAGATACGCGGCATGATCGGTGTGCAGCCGCAGACGCCGGGCTTTCAGGATAAGACTAAGCTGACCGAGCTTATCCAGATGTTTGCCGCAGCTTACGGCGAGCGGGTGAACCCGCGGAAATTCCTGCAAGAAGTTAACCTCGGTGACAAGGCCGGCAGTTATGTAGAGAACCTGTCCG
>JBGPNM010000050.1:0-9259 GCA_041487535.1 Candidatus Saccharimonadia bacterium | reverse complement strand
GCCCCCGACATGGGCGGTATGGGGATGATGTAAGCAAATGAGAGAAGCCTAGGTTTCTCTCATATAGCTTCGCACCAGGAAAACTATCTATTTTTAAGGACTTGTTTTCTTGGGCTCGGCATATAATCTCGCTAACCGCTCGATTATCGCTCCGGGCGCCGGACTACATCCGTCGCTCGGCTTCTCTTTTCCTGGGCTGCCAGGTAACAGGAATCCGGCATGAATCCGGATTCCTGTTCGTTTTTGTTGGCAGGTTAAGAAGTGCGGCGCTGTACAAAAGTAGATGCTTATGCTTGGAATCTGTGAATGACAGAGGTACAATGCAGCTATGCGATTATTTGGCAGGAAAGCAAATCAGCAGTCTACTAAACGTCCGGACGTCCTCGACGTTCCGCCGGAGCTGCGCCCATACTACCGAGAGCAGGCCGTAGTGGCCCGAACCCGTCATGCGGCTGTGCGCGTAACGACAGCTCTGCTTATCCTGGCGCTTGTGACAGGCGGCGGCGCTTGGCTATGGATGCACCGCCACGGCGTTAGCAGTACCGTTAGCAGCCGCATCGCGACGATTACCGACTGGGCAAAGAAAAAGCAACAGTCCAAGCCGTCGCAAAACAAAAGCCAGAAAAGCCAAAGCCAGAAGAAAACTACCGCTGATAATAACAAGCAACAGGCGGCACCTTCCCAGCCTAGCACGACGCAGCAGCCTAACAAGACACCCAGTCAATCATCTGGCGGCACGAGTGGCAGCGGTCAGACCGGCCAGCAGCAGACGCAGCAGACGTCCCAGCCTCCGGCAACCACCGCACCGTCAGGCAATACACCCATACCAAATACCGGACCGGGAACTACCATCCTGTTCAGCGCGCTCGGTGTTGGTCTGCTCGGCGGGGCTATTCATCATATACGCCAGCGGCGGGCCCGCTAGCTGCTATGCGCCGTTGGCGCTTTGGCTTAAGCTTGGTTGTTGTTCTGGGACGTAAAGTAGTTGATTTCGTTTACGACGTCGAGCAGCGCTTGGGCGCGTACCTTCTCGTCGGCTATGCCTTTGGCGGCTTCATACGCTTCGCCGATCAGGCTCTGATCGTCGGCAGCTTGGATCATCATCATGGCGGTGCGGAATTTCTCTTCGGGCGTTTGGTCCAGATGGCCGACGAGTGGCTTGAGCTGCTGGAGCGCCTCTTGCTTGATACTAATCAGGCCATGCGCCGTAGTATTGCCGCCACCGCTACTGTTGCTCATCATAGAAGGCTCGGGGGCGGTGCCGGCAGCTGGCTGCGCCGGCAATTGTGTCGCCGGCTGGCGGAAGGATTGCGGCAGCGCCGGCATGCCGCTGGAGTCATCGCTTGGTCCCATGGCCGCTGGAGCACTAATCGGGCCACCAATACTGCTGCCAGGCGCGGGTATACCTAATGTGCCGTCCTCGGTTACGTCTGCAGGGGTCATACCCTGATTATTCTGCGAATTTCCGTCGTGATGTTGCCCAAACATGTGCCCCCTCTAATCACTATATTGCTTATGCATTTACGCTATACTATAAAGAATCTGCTGTCTAATGCAAGCGTGAAGTAGGTGTATGCTAGTCTTTGATTCCCCATTGTTCAAGGTCATCATGTATTTTAAGTTGTTTATGGTCATTGCCGTATGGGGACTGGTGCCGCTGCTTATCCCCGTGTCCTGGCTGCCGTTTTTGGGGCTGCAGGCAATCGGTAAGCATATTATATTCCTGAGGCTGTGGGGCCTTGTCGTATTGTCCGACTTTTTTACCTATTGGACCATCTATAAACGGCCGCGTACAAAGCTGGCAGGGTACCTGATGCTCTTCGCGGTGCTGGATAATGGCGGCGTTGGCGTTATATTGCTGGCGGTAGCTTTAGTGCGGGGTTTGCCCTGGGGAGTCTGGGCAAATATACCGTTCCAGCTCTTCTTCGGCTGGTGGTTCCTGAAGTTCTACCGTCAGAACAGATCACTTCGTACGCTTCCTAGGGTACAATAATGGCAGGAGGAAGTCATGCTGGATGATCTGAAACGAATTCACGAACTTGATACCCAAGACGCACTGGGGATTGCCGAGAAAGAGGGCGCGCAGCTGACGCACGACTTTGCATTGAGCGGTAGAGCGTTCAACGGTGTACAAAATGTCGTGTACGGCGCGATGGGCGGCTCGGCGCTGGCGGCGACACTGGTACGTACTTGGCCCACGCTGCACCTGCCGTTTGAAATCGTGCGCGATTACGACATTCCGGCCTATGTAGACGGCAAGACGTTGTTTATCGCGGCAAGCTACTCGGGTAACACCGAGGAGACGCTCAGCGCTCTGGAGCAAGCGGAAGCCAAGGGAGCGCAGATAGCAGTAATCGCTAGCGGCGGCACCTTGCAGCGTATTGCCGAGGAGAAGGGCTATATGTTTGCGCGTCTCCCCAAGGCCGAACAGCCGCGCTTCGCCGTGCTATATAACTTCCGCGCCCTGTTAGAGATTCTAACGATTGCTGGCTTGCTGCAGGACGACTTCCGGCCGCAGCTGGCGACGACTGCCGAGTTCCTTGGTACCGCCGCCCGGGCCTGGCGTCCGGACGTGCCGACGGCGAACAACCCGGCAAAACAGATCGCCCAGGAGCTTATCGGCAAATCTATCGTCGTCTACAGCGGGCCAAAGCTGGCGCCGGCCGCGTACAAATGGAAGATAAGCTTCAACGAAAACGCCAAGCAGGTGGCATGGACGAACCAACTGCCGGAGTTCAACCATAACGAATTCATCGGTTGGAGCAAACAGCCGGTGGACAAGCCCTATGCACTCATTGATCTGCGCAGCAACCTGGAACATCCGCGTGTGCAGAAGCGCTTTGTAGTGACCGAGCGCCTGCTGTCCGGTATGCGGCCCAGCCCGATTGTGGTGCAGGCGGCAGGAACGACGCTGCTCGAACAACTGCTATGGATCATACTGTTCGGCGATTTCGTAAGTGTTTATCTGGCTCTATTGAACGGCCTCAATCCTGCACCAGTAGAGTTGGTCGAAAAATTCAAGAGGGAGCTGAACGGCTGATGTCCTAGCGCAATGTTGGCCGTAGCCACAGACGAACATGCAGTATAGATATAACAAAGCGGTGACGCGTGCCAGCATTCCGCCCGGGGTGCAGTATGTTCTAGCGCTGTGCGCGGCGACTCTCGTCAGCATGGGGTTGCTTCTTGCCGGCTATATCAGCGGGCAGGGGCCGGGTGATGCGTATTTGGCGTGGAATCTCTTCCTGGCGTGGCTGCCGTTCGGCTTGTCGCTGTGGCTGATGCGCGTACTAGGCCGTAAAGCCTGGTCCAGCTGGGAGGGGCTGGCGGTGAGCGGGGTGTGGCTGGCCTTCTTGCCCAACAGTTTTTATATGGTCAGCGATTTTATTCATCTGCCGGAAGCCGGCGCCAGCAATGCATTATTTAATGCCGTACTGTTTACCTCTTTTATCTTCACCGGACTCGCGCTTGGGGTCGGCAGCCTGTATTTGGTGCACACCGAGCTGCGTCGCCGGCTGACGAGCCGCGGGGCGGGTGCGTGGATTGCGGCAATCCTGTTGGTATGCAGCGTGGCCATCTATATCGGCCGCGATCTACGCTGGAACACGTGGGACGTCCTGTTCGATCCGGCGGGCTTGCTGTTCGACCTCTCATCCCGCCTGCTGCACCCGTCGGCCTACCTGCCGATGCTCGCCGTAGTGGCGCCGTTTTTTGTGTTGCTGGCGAGCCTGTATACGATTGTCTGGCAGGGCAGCCGGGTGCTGGAAGCGAATAGAAAATAGCGTCCAGCAGTTAGTGCTTCATACCTCTGTTTGTTATCTGTATAATGGCAACAATGAAACACGAGCTAGAGCAGGCAATCGCATCTGCATGCCGCGAATTGCACGACGCTGATATACCGGTCGTATTGACCAGGCCCGATGAGCAGTTCGGCGACTACGCAACCAACGTAGCGCTCCAGCTGGCCGGCCGGTTGCACAAAAACCCGCGGGAAGTGGCTGAAACGATTGCCGAAAAACTGCGGACGGAGCTCGCCGGCCGCGTGCAGGCAGTAACGGTGGCCGGGCCGGGCTTTATAAACATCACGCTGACGGACCGGGCGCTGGCAACGGCTGCCGGCCAGGCGCCGGCGGCAAAATCACGGCAGCATCAGGGTCAGACGGTGGTCGCCGAGTATTCTGACGCCAATCCTTTTAAAGTGCTGCATGCTGGGCATGTCTATACCACCGTGGTCGGTGATGCTATTGCCATGCTCATCGAAACAGCGGGCGCGGCTGTCCACCGCGTCAATTTCGGCGGCGATGTGGGTCTGCACGTCGGCAGGACGATGTGGGCGATCCTGCAGTATCTGGGCGGTGAGCACCCCGAAAAGCTGGCTGATATCCCTGCGGACCAACGTGCCGAGTGGTTATCAGCCCAATACGTTACGGGCAATAACGTCTACGAAGAAGACGAGGCAGCCAAGGCGGACATCATTGCGCTCAATAAGCGGGTATACCAGCTGCATGCCGACAAAGATCATAGTTCGCCCTTTGCGCAAATCTACTGGACCTGCCGGCAGTGGAGTTACGAGGCGTTCGACGCCTTTTATGCCCGTTTCGGCACGAAACTAGAGAAGTATTATCCCGAAAGCGAAGTGGCTGATCTCGGGCTAAAAACCGTGCGGGATCATATCGGTAAGGTGTTCGAGGAATCGGACGGTGCGGTCGTGTTTAAGGGTGAGCCCTATGGTCTGCACACCAGAGTATTTATTAACCAGCAGGGGCTGCCGACGTATGAAGCCAAGGATGTCGGGCTGATTGCCAAGAAATACGAGGATTACCATTTTGACCGCTCGGTGATATTGACCGATTACGAGCAGCAGGAGTACATGGCGGTCGTGCTGAAGGCAATCGAACAGTTCTGGCCGGAGTTGGCTCGTGCTACTACGTACATTCCGCATAGCAAGCTCAAGCTTCTGGGCGGTATCAAAATGAGCAGCCGCAAAGGCAATATCGTGCGGGCGATAGAAGTGCTGAATATGACTGCAGAAGCTCTGCGGGCTGTCGGGCGCACGCCGGACGACGTTGTGGTGCTCGGCGCGGTCAAGTATGCCTTCCTAAAACACCGGATTGGCGGCGACGATATAATCTACGACCCGGAGGAGTCAATTTCGCTGGACGGTAACAGCGGGCCGTACTTGCAATATGCGCACGCCCGGGCGCGAAGCATTTTAAAGAAGGCGGGCGCGAATCCAGCCGAAATTGAAACCTTGGAGGTTGGTGAGCGTAGCCTGGCGAGAAAAATTTCCGAATATCCGGAAGCGGCGGAGAAGGCGGTTGCCGAATTGATGCCGCATCACATTTGCACCTATCTGTACGAATTGGCGCAGGCGTTCAATCGTTTTTACGAGCACAACCGTGTCATCGGTAATGAGCGGCAAGATGTCAGGGTGCAACTGGTGACGAGTTACGCCGATACGCTCAAGGCCGGTCTGAAACTGCTCGGCATCACCGCGCCTGATACAATGTAAGGACGAGAATAATATATGGCTGACGAAACCAATAATAAACCGACACCGAAGCCGCTGTCGCAGAAAACCGATGCCGAGCTGAAGCGCGAGACGAAGGCTCGTCTGCGCCGGCTTGATCCGGTGACGGCCAGCGAAGTCGTCAGTGAGGTAGTGGGCAGCCCGGTGGCCGGATTCGTCAATTTTTTACGCGAGCATGCCATTGTCGGGCTGGCAGTCGGCTTTGTACTTGGCACGCAGGTGCAGACAGTTGTACGCCAGTTCCTTGCCAGCTTCGTCGATCCTCTGTTCCAACTGCTTATTCCCGGCAACGAAGCCTTGAGCAAACGGTATTTTTGGGTTACTTTCAACGGCCGGGGTGCCCCATTCAATTGGGGTGCATTTGTCTACGACCTGCTCGATTTCCTCTTTGTGGCCGTGATGATCTATGCAATTATCAAAGCTTTCAGTCTCGATAAACTCGACAAGCAACAATAGATAAGGGGACAGGCGGTGGTGCAGCAACCAACGGATGACGAATGGAAGGCCCGGCTGACGCCGGAGCAATATCATCTTTTGCGGGAAAAAGGTACCGAGGTGCCCGGCACGGGCAAGCTCTTATACAACCAGGAAGCCGGGGAATATACTTGCGCGGCGTGCGGCGCCGGTGTATTCGGCAGCGACGCGAAATTCGAGTCCACTACGCCTGGGCTTATCGGTTGGCCGAGCTTCAGCCATGCTAAGCCCGACGCTATTGAGTTAAAATCTGACGACAGCAGTGGTATGCATCGTACCGAAGTGATATGCAAACGCTGTGGCAGTCACCTGGGCCACTTGTTCGACGACCCGTCCGCGCCGAACGGCCAGCATTACTGCATCAACTCCGCCGGGCTCGGGTTTCAGAAAGGCAGCTAGCGTCCCCTACCTCTACTCCTAGACGTCTAGTTGTTGTAGCCCAGGAACAAAGTTAAGCCCTCGCGTAAACTCATACGGATCAAGTTGTGATTGAGGATCGTCCGGGAAAACGTCCAGCATACGTTTGTGAAAAACAATGCGAGATACCTTCGCGTACGAAAGCGCTGTCAAACACATTGCACACGGTTCGCAACTACAGTAGGCCGTTGCGTCTTCTAACTTCCGCGATCCTGTTTTCCTGTTAGCTTCAATTATAGCTTTGATCTCAGCATGGTGTACGGCAATGTTGTCGGTGCGCTGAGAGTTACAGGTTTCGGCCAGCACTCCGTCTTTGCCGACAATCACCACTCCGCACCCAACAGGCTCGGGGGATAGTTTGCTAAGTTTGATTGCTTGTTTTAGGTAGTCAGTATCTTTCATACACTCAGTATAAACTAACAGAAATATTCTGGCTTCGATTCAAACAACGTGATAAGTTCTTCGTATAAATTATTGATCTCGGGCGAAGCAGCCACTTTTTTGGCTTTGGCCTGTTTAACGTCATCTAGCTTTACACCGTGTAATCGATAACTCTTTCCTTCAGAAAGGAGATTAACGACCATCGGCATAAGTTTATCAAGCGCATACACAAATTGGCTTTCAGCATCCTCACGTACTTCGTAGCCTTCTAAGAAGCCAGCCAGGTCGGGGAAGTCGGGCCATTCTTGTTTAAGTTTTGCGGCCCCTTGGCGCTCCCTCGCCGCTTTGGTTGCATGAGCTGTAGCATCTTTGTCATATGCAAACGTATCACCAGAGTAAAGCTCTGATAAGTCATGTATAAGCGCATAACGTATGCACTTATTCGAATCGAGGTGAGAAATGTTTTGTGAGAGATACCAAGCTACCATGGCGAGACTGTAACTGTGCTCCGTATCCGTCTCGTTACGATCTTTTTTGCCTACAACGCTTGGCAGTAAAAGAGTCCTTTCAAGATTATTAAACGTAAGGAGCAATTTCTGTAAATCTATTACCCGCTGCAAGCTATCCATTGTTTAATAATAACAAAATAACTTCTAGGCTTGTGGGCAGACGCTAAGCGGGAGTCTGACTCAGAATAACAGAAATAAAAATTTGCCCCCTTGGTGTAAAGGTATACTCGAAGAAAGCTTGCTGTTGATGTTTTTATACCATGTGGTATATTGCACTCTTTAAGCCGAGTGCAAGGATTGTACGTGTCGAACCGTCAGCAACCTAGTAGTTATCCATTAGAGCTGTTAAATCAGCAGGTTCCAGACCCTGATGGCGTGGTAGAAACGCTGCTTGACGATGATCGGGCGGTTACCATAGAGCATTCGATACTAACTGCCGGCGAGGTGCAAGCAACACTCCTGTTGCCGGGCCAGAGGCTGCTCGGCGTTGTCCAAACTGAGGAAGCAAAGAGAACCTACTATATATTCCAACAGGAAATGGAAAAGCCGCCGCGGTCAGTAGGGGGCCGCAAAGTAGCACGCTGGCTGGGGCGCATGGCGTTGCCGGTGTCCGTGTTGTACGAGAAAATAGTTCCGGGCCAGGATGATGCAGAGTATTCCGAATTAGCAGTAATCCGGCCCAGGGAGCTAGTGGAGATTAAGTTGTGGCAGCGCCCGCCTGAGTTTACGGTGAAGGTAGGGAAGCTGGGGGAAGTCAAATGCGCCGCAAGCACGGCGTGGCGGCGGGCTGAAAATCCAGAGCCCGTACGGCTGTACTACCGTCACGAGCCCAGGCGGTAGCGATCCTAGCAGCTCTCGTAGTATTTGTTGCCCCAGGTGGCCATCTGTTGCAGGATGGGGAGCAGATCTTTGCCCTTCGGCGTCAGTGTGTATTCGGTGCGCGGCGGTACTTCGGCGAAGCTTTGCCTGGTAATAATGCCATGGGCTTCCAGGTCGTCCAACCGCTTTGAGAGTGTGCGCGGGTTAATGCTGCCGACTGATTGTTCCAACAGGCAAAAGCGCTTGGGCCCGCCAGCCAGGTCGCGTAAGATAAGCGCCGTCCATTTATTGCCGATGATTTCCATAGCCGCCGCAATACAGCCGACTTTCGGTTCGATTGATGGCGGCGCGGCTAGTGCGGAATCAGTAGGTTTCATACTTTACAAAATATAGTAATGGCTCTATGCTTGTTAGTATACAAAGTATACCATAGGGAGGCGAGAACGAGAAGATGAAACTAGCAATCGTGCTGGGAACGGTGCGCGAAAACCGTCTGAGCGAACGTTTGGCGAAATGGGTAATGCGCGAGGCCACG
Source organism: Candidatus Saccharimonadia bacterium (assembly GCA_041487535.1). Taxonomy (GTDB): domain Bacteria; phylum Patescibacteriota; class Saccharimonadia; order Saccharimonadales; family UBA4665; genus JANWHZ01. Next base: position 597 of record JBGPNM010000050.1, on the reverse strand, counting down.
CAGCATGACGGCGTCGAAGCGGAACTGGTCGACCTAAAGGACTATCCGATGCCGTTCTTCGACGAACCGATCAGCCCGCGCTATAATCCGAACCGCAAGGTTAACGAGGTGGCGCAAACATGGTTGGCCAAGCTGAATGCCGCCGACGCCTACGTGTATGTGACGCCGGAGTACAATCATTCTATCCCGGCCGTGCTGAAGAACGCGCTGGATTACGTTACCTGGGAAATGGTCAAGAAGCCGGCCGCGGTAGTGAGCCACGGCACGGTCGGTGGTGCCCGGGCGACTATGCACCTCAAAGAGATCCTCAGCGAATCGCGGGCCTGCATAATTCCGGCGCAGGTGGCGTTCCATGGCAGGGTCGGCGAGCTACTGGACGAACAGGGAAATCTAACGGAGGCCGCTAAATTGCAGCCCTACGGACCCCAAACCGCGCTCAAAAATATGCTGGACGAATTGAAGTGGTACAGCGACGCGCTGGACGCTGCCCGTAGCTAGGTAGCTCGCGGCACTGCACTTGGTGCGATATAATCGGGCAATGATCGATAAACATCACAAGCCGACGAAGCTATTATGGGTGGATCTGGAAATGACGGG
>JBGPNM010000049.1:0-9359 GCA_041487535.1 Candidatus Saccharimonadia bacterium | reverse complement strand
GAGCCTGAACGTCTGGCATACCATGCGAGTTCCTCTGCCAAACTCCCATCAGCCAGGTCGCGCGCCGTTTTATAGAAATTATCCGGATCCTTGCCCCATATCTGCGCAATCAGCGGCTGCTCGGCGGGCGTAAACCGCAGCTTCCTAAGCAAGTTTACCCGACCCGGGCTTTGCAAGCCCTCGACGTTCACAAACTCTGTAAAATACAAGTCCGGCGGCGCACAACCAGCCACAATCCGGCGAAACACCGTATCCGTTACGTCATCCATCGGCGCCAACACAAAAAACGGCTTGGGTAAGGCATCAAACTGATTCATAATATTTTGGGGTTATTCGCTGCACTTGAGCAAACTATATACTATAATACATAACGTGCAATCTGACCGAGAACTCGCAAAAGTTGTCTGGAACTACATGCAAGTCGGACATACGCCCGAGCCTAGCGATCTTATTCTCTGTTTAGGTAGTCGGAACCTGTCCGCCGCGTCGCGGGCAGCCGAGTTATATCTACAGAAGCTGGCCCCAAAGATTTTGTTTTCTGGCGGTTTTGGTCGTTTTACAAAGGCACACTTCGCGAAAAGCGAAGCTGAGGACTTTGCCGAAGTCGCGCAGTCCATGGGTGTGCCCAGCGCCAACATTATTGTAGAGGATGCGTCTGGCAATACGGGCGAGAATATCCGTTTCTCTTACCAGCTACTTAGGGCAAGCGGCCTAGCTATCCGCAGCATAGTTCTCGTACATGTGCCATTCATGGAACGTCGCACGCTTGCGACGTTCGAAGCACAGTGGCCCAAGCCGCAGCCCACCGCTTATGTTACTTCACCGCAGGTCGATTTTGATGATTATTTCCAAGGCTTCCCAGAGCAAAAGGTCGTAGACCTCATGGTAGACTCCCTGCAGCGCATCCGTAGATATCCGAAGCTCGGTTTTCAGAGCGAGCAGCCCATTCCCAAAGAAGTCTTGGACGCGTGCGAGCAACTCACTGCATGCAACTACACCGAACACTTTTAAAACAAACTGGACTGGGCGCGTTTGGCGGCACGCTTTTTGAGTCGCTTTTCGAGAGCCCGGAGGTTAGGGTCGTCTGTGCGCGGGAGCAGCGTCTTGGGGAGGGTGTCCACGAACCGAGAGGTACTTGCCAGCTTTCCTGCGCGCGTTTTTGTGTGCAGTATCTCTAGACTGTCTTTGGCACGGGTGACGGCGACGTAGAACAGGCGGTGCTCTTCGTCGATATTGCCGTCGCCTTTTGAGGAAAGCTTCGGAAGAATTCCTTCCTCGGCAGCAATGACAAAAACGTGGCCGAACTCCAAACCTTTGGCTGCATGAATCGTCAGCAGCGTAACGGCATTAACTGTTGTGTCGTAGAACTCTTGCTCCGCAATAGAATCAATGTGCCGCACGGCCGCGCCCAAGTCGGCGCCAAATTGCACGAGCATGCTGCGGAACTGCTGGAAGTGCTGGCCGTCCCCCAAACCGAACGCCAGGGTAATTTTCACCGCAAGGTCGCAAACGCTAGAACCTTCGGCGAACGTGATACTATCAGCGATTGTGCGCATCTGGTTTTCGCTGAAATTTTTAAGCTTCGGCAGCGCCGCGGGCGCCGGTTCGTACAGATAGCGCATAACGGCGATAACCGCTTGGATAGCCGGAAGCTCATACGGAGACCCTTCGCCGGCAACTTGGTAGGGGATGCCGGCAGCGGCGAATGTTTCCTGCAGCACTTTTCCGGCACGGTGCGTGCGGTACAGTACGGCATAGTCGCGCGGCTCGCGGACATTATCCTCACTGTTCGCCTTCAGCAGATCACTGCCGCCGATGCCTTGCTCGACCGCCGCCAAAATATAGTCGGCTTCGCTGTATTCGTTCAGTGTTTGCACGGCGCGGACTGTTCCTATATCTTTTGATTCGGCAACGAGTCTAGGAGAACCGGGGAAGATTGCATTGGCTAGCACCACAACTTCCGGCCGCGATCGGTAGTTGCTTGTCAGCGCGATCGTCATGGCGCCGGGAAAGTCCGCGCGAAAGCGCTCGAACATCGCCGCACCGGCACCGCGAAAAGCGTAGATTGACTGGTTCGGATCACCAATAGCGAAGATATTTTGGCCGCCAGCCAGCAGTCTGAGCATTACATATTGCAATTCACTCGTATCTTGAAATTCATCTACCAGCACGTGTGTATAGCGCGGCGCCTTGCCGGCTTGCAGCAGCTCTACGGCTTTAACCAGCAAATCGTCGAAATCGTGCATTTGCCGGTCACGAAGCGCTTGCTCGTAGCGGGCAAGCAGCGTTTGCTGCGGCTCGCTTAAGGCCTTGCTCACTGCTGTTTTGAAGTGAGAAATCAGCAAACCCAGTTCGTGCACGCTAGGACTTTTGAACTGCGTGGGCCTAGCCAGCACGCGGATAATCTCCTGCCGGTCGGACTCGGATAAGAGCGGCTGTGCGTCACCCGTTTGTTGCAAGATGTCGCGGCCGATGGCATGAAAGGTAGTGACTTTTGGCAGCGCAATTTTACCTCCACACAAAGCGCCCAGACGCTGCCGCATTTCCCGTGCGGCTTTGTTCGTAAACGTCAGCGCCACAATTTCGTCCGGCTTAACGAGCCTATCTGTCAGCAGATACGCAACCCGCGCCGTCAGCGTCTTGGTCTTACCCGTACCCGGCCCCGCCACGATCAGCACCGGCCCGTCATCCGCCTCCACCGCCTGGTGCTGCCGTGCATTCAGCTGATTCAACACGTTCATAACAGAGATAGCTGGTTGAGCGTCTCTGCTTTCTCGGCGGAGTCCTTAAACACTTTGATGGTGCCGTAGACGCCGTCGTAGCCGGGGTCGCGGTAGACTTGGCCGGTACGGATGCGCTCTACCGCCAGAGCTATTTGTGGCGCGCGGGCACGAATAGTCTCGATCGGCAGTTTGCGCATTATACTGAATTCGTCGCCCAAATTGGCGATAAGCTGCTCATATTCTTCCACCACCGCTTTGCCGCCGACAGACTTGGTGCCGTGCAGCTCGGCAATAACTTCCGCGAGCGGCACAATGTATTCCACTGTTTTTTTCGGGCCACCTTGGTTGAGCGGGCGGTCGGCCAGCTGTTCCACACGGTAATCCACGCCCACGACGAGCGCCCGGCCGCACACCGGACAGATTCCGTCGTGGGCTTTGGTCTCTTCGGGCGAAAACTTGACGCCGCACACCCGATGGCCGTCGTAGTGATATTTGCCCTCCTCAGGGAAGAACTCGATGGTGCCTGCCAGCCGTGCATCATTTGTCTTTATAGCGCCGACAACATCGGCATAGGTCGGCTCGGCATTCAAAATGGTGGCCTCGCGGCCGAGCTTTTGCGGCGAATGGGCATCAGAAGAACTGATTACGCTCAGCCCGTCCAGCTGCGACAGCCGCCGGTTCATAGGCGGATCGGACGATAAGCCGGTTTCGACGGCATGAATCTCCGGCGTCAGATCCTCGTACGCCTCTTGCAGCGTGTCAAAACCGGACTTGCTGCCGAATACACCAAACCAGGGTGTCCAGGCATGAGCGGGAATGTACAGCGCGTCTCTATCAGCTTCCAAGCTCAGACGCACCAGTTCTTTGGAATCCAACCCAAGGATCGGCCGGCCGTCGGCCTTCAGATTGCCGATACGCTCCAGTTTGCTATTCAGCCGACTGACCGCTTCGAACGTCGGCATGATGATGAGCTGATGCAGCTTGCGGACGCGCTCGCCCTTCTTGTAGATGGTCGCGATTTCCGCAGTTGGTATAAAGCGGATCGGGTTGCCGCGCACGCTCAGGGGCAGCGTTTTGTCTATCTCTGCGGCTATGTCAGCTTTTAGCTGGAACAGCCCGCCTTCAACCGGCTCTAACTTGTCGCGAAACTCCGCAAACCAGGCAGGATGGGTAAAATCACCCGTCCCGATGACAGTAATGCCCTTCTTTTTGCCCCAGTAATACTGCCCCTCAATCGTGCAGTTCTTACTCGTCGCCCGCGAGTAGTGCGAATGCACATGCAGGTCGACAAGGAGTTCCATATACTCTAGGGTATCATGCGACACCGTATCTACCGGGCACAGCTAGACAAGGTTCAACACGTTGCAGATAGGGCATACGGGACGACATTACATTTACGTCCGCTGTCAGAGGACAATCCCTAACCCCCGGTCGTTACCGCCATAGATGGAAACTGGCGCAATGTTCAATCTGTTAGAAGACAGTCTTGTTAGCCCCCCTCGTATTGGACTAGACCCCAGTTGCGGTCACTGGAGTCGTAGGAGAGGCGGAGGGGTGTGCTGTTCGTGCCGAGGATAGTTGTGTTGCCGTGAGGGTCGTACTGGGCGCCGTTGGCTGCGGGGTCGCTGCTGCTGACCAGCTGGTCGGCGGTGTTGTAGCCACAAAACTTATACATCCAGTTCATCCCGATTAATATTTGCTTGTTTCGCAATGCTTCGCAGCGTTCCCTTCCTGAGTTCCTTATGCATCGGCACGACCGCAATGCGTTTGCCGGATGGTTCTTGTTTGACAAGCACCACGTGCGAGCCTCGTTGCCGTACTTGTACAAAACCATGGTTTGCGAGGATTGCAGTCGTCTGCTTTCCACTCAGAGGCATGGAGGTTAGACCGTAACAGTTGTCAGCAAAGTTGGCTTAGGCACAACAGCGGCCCTCGAATTGCCAGCTTCTTCAAGGTACAGTTCTAGCGCTTCATGCACATTAGCCAAGGCTTCGTCAATCGTTGCACCCTGGCTGACGATGTCGGTGTCCGGATTAACGGCGACAAACATGTCGTCTTCCTGGGTTACTATAATGCTGAAAACATTACTCATGAGGGTATTGTAGCATAGGCGGGGTTAGGTGCGCAGTGCAAAGACACCACTGCTGTCAGTGTAGCCGTAGTCGTAGGCGGCAGCCAGACTCCAGTTCCAAGTGGCGATGTTGTCATGCTCGCGGTAGGACAGACGGTCAGCTGTTGAAAATGTTTGGCGCATGCTGATTTGATTGTAGCGGAAGGTAGCGGCTGTGTCAGCGGGTAGCTATTCACAATTTACCTATCTGTTGGGGAACGGACCTTGTTAGCTAGAACTCCCCTAAAACGTTACGTATTGGCCTACGCTTAGTACTACCAATAGTGCTCGCCTCCAAGCACACGGTGCACTATGAGACTTGCTTCTGTAGTATATATATCTGCCGAAAATTACAAGCAACAAGGTCGCCACTAGTGCTGCTACCCAGAGTTTCCCAAAACCTATCCACACTATCCCTACAACTATTGTATCTATTACTATATCGAGCGCTAGACCAAGCCCACTTTCCTCAATATCTCCTTTTTCTTTAACACTGCATATGCATTTACGTATCATCACCCCCTCCTAATAACCTTTCTACAGTAACGCTCGTTGAAAAACTTTGTATAGGATGCTTCCCTGTTTAGGCAATACCAGACCCGTTGCGCAGCCCTTTCCTACCATTACACCACACACGAGCCCTTTCGTGACTGAATGAAAGGACTGATCCGACCAATACGCTGCTGTATGTTGATGTCGGGGATCCGCCAAGATATGTGCCTGCGTGCTAGCGCCATCCAGAATTAACAGAGCTGCTAGAGTAGCGGCCATTCCCTGTGTCGTTCTGCATAGACCGCGCAGGCACCTATTAATAATGAATGCAGCGGCTGTAGCAGTGGCAAAATTTATGGTATTGTGTGGATTCTTTGCCCAACCGTACGCCTTATTTGCAGTCCTGCACGCCCACCCAAAGTGGCTCCAACACTGCCCAGTTAAGTCACTCCCATTGATGGGATCCCCCGGATACACATAGCTATTGTCATTCCCCCCATCCACCGGATCCATGCTGGTGAACCGTCCCAGTGTTGGCAGGTATACCCTGGCACCCATCTGCATGGGGTTGAGGGTGATGAGCGATTCGGTTATCTTCTGGTGGCTGCCTTCATAGGCGTAGGATGCAGGGGTGACACTGTTGGTTGGGTTGGTACTGCCGGGGATTGGATTACCAAAGGGATCGTAGGTGAAGCTGGTGGCCGGACCGGTGCCGGTGCTGGTATTGGTACCTGCTCCGTTTGTTGTCAGCAGGGTGTCGCCATGGATGTTGGGGAGGTTGAAGGTGTAGCTGCTGGTTTGAGTGTTCTGGCCGGGAATGGTCAATAGGACACCGCCGGGGAGGCTTAGGTATTCTTCAATAATATTCCAGGTAGTGTCATTACGGACAAAGCTGGGACTGTCACTGCTGTCAGTGTAGCCGTAGTCATAGGCGGCAGCCAGGGACCAGGTCCAGGCGGCTATGGTGTCGTGTTCGCGGTAGGTTAGACGGTCAGCTGTTGAAAATGTTTGGTGCATGCTGGTTTGATTGTAGCGGAAGGTAGCGGCTGTGTCAGCGGGTAGCTATTCACAATTTACCTATCTGTTAGCCCCCTTGTTAGCCCCACGATTGTTCCATCTGTTGATGTGGCCTCGTTAGCCTTAAGGTTAGTAGTGAAAGATTTTCTCAACCGCCTCAGAATCTACGAAGTAGAAGCGTACAAAAGGGTGCTGCTGTGTATCTTCGTCCGAAAAATCGTGATAAACAAGATCAGTAACTTCGACACTACCTAAACTATCGATTGTTTCCGCAACTTGCTCAAGCAGCTCGGCTGCATTTGATGGATACCCAGCCTTCGCAAGCCTTTGTTCGCCCATTCCAATACCCAACTTTGATGTTGGTTTTTGCAGAAGTAAAGTAGGCAAAGGTCGGGCGGTCAACAGCTGATTGCTTTCAAACTCTTGGTAATTTTCCTGATGTTCTTTGATCTCTTTCTTTGTAAGCCGCCATCCCTGTACGCTTAAACTTGGTTTACTCTCAACGGTACGATCTGTCACTAGCCCCCTGAAGTACCTCTCGGTGAGAGTGGCGTTGCTTATATAGGATGGTGTGCGGTTTATCCGCAGCTCTCTCGCCACATGTCTTAATAGCTCGGGTACAGAATACGGGTTAGCAGCATCATCGGGCAGTGACATATTAAAGTTCAACATTATTTCCTCCCTCTTTAGAATACCACTGCACAAACGGGCACTGCCGGTCCGCAAACAGGGCTAGCCAGCTTGAGGGCCCACCATAACATAAGGGAAGCCCCAGCCGCTCCACCAAGTATGATAATCCTATGTCGGCGTATGTCACCCAGCTTTTCGTTTGTTTTTTCTTTTTGTTCGCCCTCATTAGCCCATCTTCGCTCTTGAGGTGTTAGTGGCTTGCCGGCTCGTTTTTTCTCAAGCGCTCGTCGCTGATTATCGGACAGTTGCTTTGGCTGCGATGATTGCCGTCCGCGTTGAGATGCGAACATTGCGATTACGGAACGAGCCCTATTCTTAATGTTCCACCCCCACCACTGTCCTGTCAGATCTTGTCCATTGACCGGATCCCCCGGATACACATACCCATTGTCATTCCCCCCATCCACCGTGTCCATGCTCGTGAACCTACCTAAGGTTGGGAGGTATACTCTCGCTCCCATCTGTATGGGGGTTACATAGAAGCTCGTCTCAGTCAATTTGTCATGCTCACCTTCATAGGCCATTGACGTACCATAGGGATTTGGGCTTGATGCAGTTTGAGCAGTGGTCGGTACCGTATTGTCCGGGAACGTCGCTGTATTACTTCCCGGGTTCTTGACGAACGTGGTCGGCAAGCTGGTAGCGGCCGGGTTGATGAGGGAGCCGAACGGGTCGTAGGTGAACTGGCCGGTAGTGGTGCCTGCTTTGTCGGTTGTAGCCATGACGTCGCCGTGCAGGTTGGGCAGAGAGAAAACGTTCTGGGCGTTACCGGTCTGGGTCGGGCGGATACTGAGTACGACATTGCCGGGCAGCGTCACATAGCGTTCCTGTACGATCCAATCGGGTGTGCGGACGAAGTCTGGCGCGTCTCCGGAACCAGTGAAGCCGTAGTAGTAGCTGCTGATGGTAGCGTTGTTGTGGTCTTCGTACTTTGCAGTGATGCGGTCAAGCCCGTCACGTGTATAGTACACTGAGTTTTCGCCATCATTCTGTTGCAAACCCCAGTTGCGGTCGGAGGAGTCGTACAGGTAGATGGAATGGGCACTCGTACCTGCAATATTAGTGCCAAGGCTGGTCATGTTACCGTGGGCATCGTACTGGGCGTTCGACACATTGGGGTCGGAGCTTGAAATGAGCCGGTCGGCGGTGTCGTAACAGTAGTTCGTAGTCTTCTGGGTGCTGCCGACGGTAACGGTCATACTAGTACGGTTGGAGTTCTTGGCGGCGTTAGCGTTGTATGAACCGGAACAACCAGTCGGCGTCCCGAAGCCGTAACTGTAGTTGTAGTTGCCGATGGTCGCCGATGTGAGCCTGCCCGCATGGTCGTAGGAATAGGATTCAGATGTGCCCATATCCGTACCGGACGCCACCTTGCCAGACTGACTGAATGTTTGACTGTCGGCAAGCTGGGAAGTACCATTTCCTAACGTATAGGTGAGCAGATTATTACGGCTGAAGGTATCATACCCTGCGGCCAAAGCCAGCGACCCCGCGGTCGGATAGCTAACATTGCCTAACCTGCCGTACGAGTCGTATGTGGCTGTAGCAAGTACCGTCCCGCCCAGTACTACCTGTGTAAGGCGGTTGTAGCCGTCATAGTTGAATACCTCGTCGCCAAGGCCGTCGCTGACCTTCTCTGTCATCCGCCCAATATTGTCATAGTACGTACTGGTCGTATTTCCGAGTATATCAACATAGTATGTAGTGCGGCCCAACAGGTCTGCGGTGGTCGTCACGGTGCCGGTGCTGTCTGTCGTGCTGGTGACGAGCGGGTTGCCGCTGACGTTGTAGTTGGAGGTCACGGTGCGGCTAGCGCTGCCGAGGGAGGCCGGGATGACCTCTTGCACTACCCGCTCACGGGCATCATAGCTGGTGCAATCCCAGCCGTCGGTATTGGTTTGCGTCGCTACGGCGTTGCCGGCGTCGTCATAGACGTAGGTTACTGTCTTGCCGTTGGCGTATGTCTTGGTTTGCAGCATGCCGGCCTGGTAGGCCACAGGACTGCCGGTAACGCAGGGGTTGGCTGCTGTGTCGGTGCCGGCGTAATAGGCGTAGATTGTGGTGCCGCCGCCGGGCAGAGTCTGGCTGGTTTGGCGTAAGAAACCGGTGCCGGGTGCCTCATACGCCTTGCTCGTCGTCAGGTTGAGGCCGCTCGGGTCAACCGTATTGGTAGTATCTAAGCCGAGTTCTGGATTGCTGCCATAGTTGGTGGTAGCGGTCGTGTTGCCAAAGATGCCGTCGTATGCGGTGGTGGAGGTCGTTAGGCTGTAGTCGGGCGTGAAATATGTAGCTACCTGGCTAGTCTCGCTGCCGCCCGGCGGGGTCAT
>JBGPNM010000048.1:0-9649 GCA_041487535.1 Candidatus Saccharimonadia bacterium | reverse complement strand
TGGTATGTACGGGCGCGGGCGCACCAGTTAAAGGAACAACGGTTTGTTGTTGCTTAGCCTTGATGCTGACAGCAATTATCATCAATACGCCAACTACAATAGCGGCTATGGATACATACGCTAACACTAAACCGATATGTGCAGCGATTGTCTGCCAAGTAAAATTATCTGTTTTGCAGCTACCTGTATTGTTACCAAAACCACAGTTACCAACCTTACTGTAAAGTGTAAATACTGTGGCAAGCGAGAGTACAATGCTGCTAACAAAACCTATCACACCGCCTATCATTAGCTTTTTTGCTGTGGCTTCTGAAAAAAAGTTTGTTGTTCATTGCGGATAAGTGTATATAAAAAGTGCTTTCATTGGTAGATATGTAATGGGTTACGCAACTGCATTTGTAAAAACACTAAGTTGTTTGCAAGGGTCTTGCACGCAACTACTGTTATGACGCGGTACTACTTTTGCGGGGTCTTGCGAAACTCAAGGTATCTGACACAACACTGCTAGTGCTATACAGTTAAAGGGTTATGAGTGAAGTTACTACAGGCCGTCCAACGGTTATTACGCCAGCAACTGTTCGCTTACTGGAACACAAGCCGTGCTTACAGGCTACAAGCGCAAGCAGTCCGAACGCTCGGTATCACTCGGTAAACTTACTAGCCCACAAGCTATAAATGCCCTTAACCAAGAAATTAACGTAATAGCTACTGACATTGTAAAGCTAGAATCTGACATTACTAAACACAAGCGTGCGCTAGCAAGAACTGAACTACCAATGTTTAGCCCAGAAGACTTTGAGTTACGCATAAAACTGACTGCGGCGCGTTTCAAGAAAGCAGATAAGTTTCAAAAGGACGCTATTATCCGCGAGATGTTCTTGAAACTACTTGTGGACAATGAAAAAGTGGCTTCCTACCACTGGAAAGAACCGTTCCTTTCACTGGTTGAAGCCACTGATATCCAGCTTGGTGGGGATGCCTGGACTTGAACCAGGGACCAATCGGTTATGAGCCGACTGCTCTAACCACTGAGCTACATCCCCTCGTCGAAGCGTACGGCTGAGTCTCGTTTTGCCGCCCTGCGGCAAAAGCTTCGACCAATGCCTACGCTTCTCCTCTCAAAATTTCAAACGGTCGACTTCACTCCCTGGTTTGAAATTTTGGTTAACGCAAACACGAACTAACAGGGAAAAGTATACCAGATTGACGGTTGGTTATATACTGTTTTTAGACACTATGCTTCCGAAACACAAAAACAAGCTGCAACAAGGCGCGCGTCTGGTAATCGCGTATGTGCTGCAGCTGCGCGACGTGCGCTTTGCCGGCCAAGTACTTTTTGCAGTGGTGGTGATACTGGTAAGCTGGAGCGGCGTGAAGGCCATAGACGCCAACTACTTGCTGCAGAAACAGATTGTGGCTCTTCAGCAGCAGAGTGACGTACAACAACTGGAGAATGACAATATGAAGCTGCAGAATGATTACTATAAAAGTGACCAGTATCTGGAGCTGTCGGCTCGCCAGAACTCTGGCTTGGCCGCTCCGGGGGAGAGAGAGTTGATCGTGCCCAAAGACGTCGCGTTGTCATATACCGTGGCGGAGCCAAAACCTACGGTGCCGCACTCGAGCGCCAAGCTTCCGACCTACCAGCGCAACCTCCAGGCATGGGTAAATTTCTTCCTCCACCGCCCCACTCCCCAGGATTGACAGATATGCCCCTTACCTGGTATTCTTATGTTAAGTCATTTTCCTGTTTGCGTTTGCGCTGGAAAAGAGCAGCCCGACAAAATGTATTTCATTTTGCCGGCGCGATGAGAAAAACCGCCAGGTTTGTCTCATGAAGTTAACGCGGGGTGGAGCAGCGGCAGCTCGCATGGCTCATAACCATGAGGTCGCAGGTTCGAGTCCTGTCCCCGCAACCAAAATAAGGCGCTCACCGTAAGGTGGGCGTTTTATTTTGGTCCGGAGGCTAGATTCGAACCTGCGACAGAAATTTTCCACAGGAAAATATCGTAGTCGTAGGTTCGGTGGAGCGAACGAACGCGCAGGTGCTTGCTCCGAGCATTTGTGAGCGGGGAAGGACGAAGTCCGCTGTCCTGTCCCCGCAACCAAATCTAACCGTCAGACACAAAACGGTTCCAGAAATTGAGCTGTTTTTATTTTACCTCTGTGTACTTGTTCGAGAAGCATCTGGTCAATTTTACCGTTTACTATAATTAGGCAAAGGTATATACTTATGGTATGAGTAAATATGCGGTAATCAATCTAAAAACTGACCCTGAGCTAAAGAAGCTCGCAGCTAAAGCAGCTGATAAGCTTGGTATTAGCGTCAGCGCTGTTTTGAACAACGAGCTCCGGCGTTTTGCAGCTGAGCAAAGCGTCACCTTTGACGTGCCTGAAGTTCCGAATGCCAAAACGGCCAAAGAGTTAGCAGCTTCTCGCAAACAGATTGAGGCCGGCGATTATTACGGGCCATTCGATACAGCAGAGGATATGCTGGCTTCGCTGCATGGACACCTGGGCTCAAAGCAGTAGCTCATGAAAGCTGGTTATTCTAAACAATTTCTGCGTCAGTATACTAAGCTGCCTCAAAAAATCAGACAAAAGGCGGACGAACGTATACTGCTTTGGCAAAGTGACCCACTCAACTCGCAGTTGCATGATCATCAACTAAAAGGGAAGTATAAGCAATACCGTAGCATCGACGTGACTGGCGATTATCGAGTTCTCTACTTATCGCAGGAAGGCAAAGCCATTTTTGACAAAATCGGCACTCATTCCCAGCTATACGGTTAGGTTCGAGCCCTAAACCTTGGTTCAAGTAAAACTTCCAACTGACCCTAAAAGCTGCTGCCATCTATAAGTCTCACGAGCAGTCAGGTTCCAATTCGAATGTACTATTGCAACCATAAACACTTTAGACCTATGCAATTTTAATGAACCCATTGCATATCTTTTTTCAGAGCTTTAAGACTAGCTCTTCCCATCTTGCTTTAGATGTGGGCCTTTCTTCCAAGACAGCCGTTTAGCTTACTCAGACATGTTTATTGATTCCGCATAGAGATATGCAATGAGTTCAATATATGTCTCCCACTTGCTCGAGATCTTCTAAGGAGTTAATTGGTTTGAGTATTGTCAGGTTTCTCTGCGCATGTTTGCTTTAGCTGTCTGCTAGGGTATATTTTCAATATGTCTTCTCATGAGGTTTTGCTGCTCGGAGGTGCTCCGGGTTCTGGAAAGTCAAGTATTGCGAAAAGAGTTGTGGAGTCAGGTTCGCCCGAGGGAGCGCGGCATCTGTCCATAGGTGATTTAAGGCGTTCTATACTTGCTGGCGAAACGCCATCCGTTTATGCTGAAGTGCTGCGGCAATATGATTATTCTGGCCGTAAGGCTGGTTCGCTGCCAAGCAGCGTCATGACGGGCATCATCAGAGAGTTTATCCTCGTACGTAATGGCGGATTAACCATCATTGATGGTTTTCCCCGCTACCCCGACAGAGTAGGTCCGTTTAATGACTTAATGCAGGGGATCGGGGCTAAGGTCTTAGCTCTGTGTGTAGTAGAGGTACGTGATGAGACTGTTGTGCTTAAGCGTCTTGAACAGCGGTCGGGACGAGAAGGCCAATTAACGACGGATCCGGCTGACCGTTTGGCTAACCACATGGACAACACTGTTCCAACTTTGAAGTTGCTCGCAGCTGATTACCCATGTTATAGGTTGGACGGTACTTACCCGCTTGATGTAAATGCTAAAGAGCTGCAAGAAATTTACAATCGCCATACTGCGAGCCACGTATCCCCGGTCTTGCCGACCGTCTAAATTATGCTGTTCAAGCCCTGCCAGTTCTTTTTGCTGCGTATAGACCGGCGACGTAAGAAACCAAAGCTATCATAAACGATAGAGCCATAGCCAAGGAATGCATATCGAGGTTAGTGTTGATAAACTCTAAGCCGTTCAAGTTGGCGGCACTGTTTATTGCCCTAATGCTATGATCTACATCACAATAAACTACAGCAAGCGCATGTATTATCTAAAATGGAGAATATATAACGTAAAGCGGATTACGGTATCGGAGCAAGCTGCGGTATCATGAAACTATATGGAAACAAGTAAACACCCCCTCATAGACGGCCTTAGAAATATAATGATCAAGGACGTGCCGAGCTACGGTAATAAGTTCTTCTACTCGCTGGGCTTTTTGTCGATGATCTCGTTTTTGACGCTCGTCGTTACCGGCACGGTCATGGCGCTGTACGGGCCGACCTGGTGGCTGACGAGCGGCCTGGGTACCTACACGCGCAGTGTTCACCTCTGGGCTACCCAGGCATTTGTGCTGTTCATCATCCTCCATCTCCTCGTTGTCTTCTTTACCTCCGGGTTTAGAAAACCCCGCCGGCTTACCTGGGTGCTGGGCGTGCTGATGTTGTTTGTCGTGTTGGCCGAGACAGAGTTCGGCTATGTGCTGAGAGGGGATTACTCATCGCAGTGGCGAGGCTTACAAGGTGCTGATTTCTATAACGGCGGCGGCCTCGGAAACTTCATTAACCCGTTAAACTTTGGGCAGATATACGGCATTCATATCGTAGTAGTACCGCTGACGCTGTTGGGGCTGCTATTCCTGCACTATCTGTTAGTACGGGTACTCGGTATCGCCAAGCCGTACCGGAAGGACATACAAACGCGTACCATTCCGGCCAACCACTCACTGCTCTTCGTGCGCGGCGGTGTCCTGGTTGTCCTGATTTTGGTTTTGGCGCTGATCTTACCTTCGCCGTACATCAAGCCGACCACTATTCAGTCAGTTGCCCAGCAGGATCCGCTGCTGATAGGGAAGACCCTTGTCGCCGAATTTGACGGCTCATCAGACACAGCAACCTATTTGGATAACATCGATCCGTATACCTATAGCACGCGCGCCATATATATTAGTGCTCCGTACGAGCAGTACCGTGCCGCGCAGCCCAGCCAGCCAGACGAGCTTGCCATATTTAATGCCGAGCCGGACAGTGTCCAGAGCCGCCAGCTAAAGGATGTCAGCGATTATTATAGCCAGGATAGCCCTGACGCCCATAAGAAGCCTGTCAGCCCTGTTACGAAGGTGGTTGGAGTCTTGGTGCGCATGGCACAGACCGGCCTGTACGAACCGGCGCTGGCAGCTGCTAACAGCGGCAACGGGCGTGCCGATTCCTCAACCTACCCCACGCGTTTCCTGGCCGACACGGGCGTGCTCGAAGATAAAGCAACCGTGCTCGGGATAACGACCGATCAGTACGGCATGGTACGCGAAGAAAAAGGCAGTACGCCCGGCGCCTGGTGGCTGGTGCCAATCGGGCTGCTGAACCATACGGTGCTCAGTAACGACGATAACGGCGACCGCGACGCGGCAATCATCTTCGGATCGCTGATTCTGTCCATGCTGGCATTTCCGTTCATCCCCTACCTTAACCAGCTGCCCGACAAGCTCAAGGTGTATAAATTAATCTGGCGCGGAAGCAAGTAATCCGCATTTCATTAGGGTTTTCTGCAGTTTGGCATTACCATGGTTAGGTAAATAAGGAGACGCCCTATGGCAAAATTTATGCTTCTGTACAGCTCAAGCACGACCGCGAGCGACCTGATGGCAAATGCCACCCCGGAAGAGATGCAAGCCAGCATGGGCGAGTGGATGCAATGGCGGGAAGAAGCCGGAAAAAGCTTCAAGGTTGACTTTGGCCTGCCGCTGCAAGCTGTCAGCAAGGTGGCAGCGGACGGCGTGAGTGCCAGCGACAGCCAGGCCTCCGGCTACTCCATCGTCGAAGGTGATTCCAAAGATGCGCTCATCGAGCTGTTAAAGTCGCACCCGCACCTAAAACGGCCCGGCGCCTGGATTGACGTGCTCGAAATGCTGCCGATGCCGGGCTTAGACGCGTAGCGTGCGGCCGTTGCCTGCGCTTGCAGCAATAGGAGCGTCTGAACAGTAGCCGAGAGAGGTATATACTTATAGATTATGAAGCGACTCGTCCCCTGGGCTGTCTGGCGTCCCTCGTCATTTTGGGTACCGTATGGAGAGTGTCGGCGCGGACGCCCCGCCACGAATAGCGGTTCGTAAAACCTCTTGACAAATCGTTAAACTTTTGTATAATAATAGTTGTTAATGATCAAACAAAAACATTAACAAAATAAAAATTATAACAACTAAGGAGTCAACGCTGTGAAAAGTACCAGCGGTCTGGCGTTTGAGTACGCTACAACCTCAGACCAAAAGATCATCGACATCGATAAACTGTTGCGTAAGCTCAAGCTGTAATACGCTACAGCGGACAGTCCACAAACCGGGCCTCGAATCATCGAAGCCCGGTTTTATATCAACAAACGATTATTCTGTCGGTTGTTCGTTAGTCTCTGCTTCTTGTTCGGGAGTGGCTATCGAAAACTCTACCGGGCAATACTGCGCTGCATCCTGCAGCCGAAAGTCTTCAGAAGCTCGCAAAATATTAAGTGGTACTTCACCTGCGCTACCCGTCAAAGATTCACCGTTGCTCATAAAAACCCGTTATCCTTTCTGCGTAGAGATTTAATTCCTTATAGACGAAAAACAGTCTGTAAGAAATTTTACTTCCGCCCTGAGTGCTTGTCAAGCAAGCGCCTTCTGCGTGTTGATCTTGATTTTCATCATAGGCAAAAGTCCGGCAAGTGAGGGTAGTACAACTGCGCCTTCATGTTCAAGTTGCTCTTTCGACACTAAACCAGTTGATACACCAATAAAACCAATGCCGGCATCACGGGCGGCATAATAATCCATCAAGGCATCGCCCACATAGACGGTTTCGTCCTTCCCAATCTTCTTGGCAGCAAGAATACCGAGAGCTTTTTCAAAGACCTTTGGGTCCGGTTTGTGTGTAGGTTCATCGTCCGTACCCTGCAGCAAGAAAAACCTTTCGGCTGGGAAGCCCAGTGGACTGCCCCTCGTGGTACGGCCGAAAGCAAGATGGCTCGGTTATTGGATAACGCCAAACTACCAGCAAAACTAGCTGACATCGTGGCCGACCTCGGGCTTGTGGCAAAACACAGCTACGTGAATGCTGACCATTCCGACTTCAACGGGCTCGTTTTGCGTGAGTAGCGCCAAGCGGGCCGATGAGCTGGTTACTATTGCCGGGCTCGCACTACGAGTTATCCGTTCTCCAAAGAACGGCAAGGATGATGAACCGCGGTTTATTCTAACCAATGACATAGATAGCAGTCGGAAC
Source organism: Candidatus Saccharimonadia bacterium (assembly GCA_041487535.1). Classification (GTDB taxonomy): domain Bacteria; phylum Patescibacteriota; class Saccharimonadia; order Saccharimonadales; family UBA4665; genus JANWHZ01. The sequence continues at coordinate 2,423 of JBGPNM010000048.1, read as the reverse complement.
AAGATTGTCCGAATCTACTACCACCGATTTGAGGTTGAAGAAACCTTCCGGGATGTTAAGAGCATTCTGGGGCTGCGGCGGACAAAGCTTCTGAAACCGAACGGCTTGGCGATACTGCTGTGGTTTGTGAGTCTCGGCGTACTTTTGCTGTACCTAACGGATCTCGGTGTACTCGGAGTCCGAGCGTTACGAAGGCGACTGACCAATCGCTTGCCAAGAAACGGTTGTCTTGGTACTGCATCCTTATGGAACTACGAGAGTGCGAGGTACAGAAGCTGAGCTATGGGGAGATCCAGGGGTGGAGGTAAAAATGCTAGTGGCTCAGAAACAAGGCCTCGAATTATCGAGGCCTTGTTTTTATTATGTATCCAGCCCGCTCACCGTTTATAGGCCAAAAGACGCTACGAAGTGAGAAGCTGGCAACTGCGGTAACGGTACTAGTGTACGTTACAAGTCAATGTGGCCTGGCCGCTCGCCGAGACAACCTCAGACCAGTCGGTGGTAGCGCCAGCGAGGGTACTGCAGCTGAGGCCAGTACTTGCGAAGTCTAGATGTGCTGCTTTACCTGTTGCGGCAGCGGTCACTTCGGCACGGCAACGGAATTCACCATTGCCATTTGAGGTCAACACTGCGTGCGAGCTGTCAGCGAGGGCGAAACCACCATTGCCGTCAAGCATGGCGCAACCGAAATCCTTGATGACTAGAGCGCCGCTGTCGGCAAACGCCGGAGCTGCCACAAACAATGTTCCAAGTGATAGAATACTCGCCGCTCCAGCACTCGCTAAAAGTCTTTTCATATATTCCCCTTTCGTTATGCAGGCGATTACGTCGAACCGCCAATTATTATTAATCCTGGCTCCCACCCATGGTATTGACAGGTGCTTTAGCCAATCCTCCTTTCATTTTGAAATAGCAATATCAATCCATATGGAGAGTCTTAGATAGACTAGCATAAGCATTTTCGACGAGTAGCGTATATCTTATTGCGTAAGTCTAAGCATTGGGAGTTGGTTTTTTACCATAAAAATAGACTTCTCAAACGAGAAGCCTCTCAACGATAACGTGATGGTAGCAGGGGCGAGATTTGAACTCGCGACCCCAGGCTTATGAGTCCTGTGCTCTAACCAACTGAGCTACCCTGCCTCGTCGTCGAGCCCTACGCCAATGCCTCGTTTTGCCTATCGGCAAAAGCTTCGGCTTATGGCTATGGCTCTCCTCTCAAAATTTCAAACGGTCGGCTTTGCTCCCTGGTTTGAAATTTTGGCTAGCTGCAAAAACAGCAAGCAACAGAGGGGATTGTAGCATGATTTATATCTGTTGGCTAGGACTGGATGGGGCTGGAGTGGCCGGAAAGAAGTCAGGACGAACTTGTAAAGTTGCAATGAGTTGTTGGTAGTAGGGGAAAGCTTCGGGCGACAAACGAATTTTTGCCTCTTTTTCGGCGACCAGCCGTTCAAATGTAATGCCCTCGTGCTGCCACGTTCGTCCTTGGTTAAGATAGTTCAGCACGACAGGCATAAGTTTGTCCAGGGCGTAGACGAATTTTGCTTCGTTACTCTGGCGCGCTTCGTACTCATGGATTGCGGTGGCTAATTCGGGAAAATCCGGCCATTCTTCGACAAGCTTGTCTATGGCCGCTCGCTCGCGTTCGGCCTTACCTTGCAGAACGTCAGCTTTGGCGTAAGCCATCGTGTCGCCGGCATGGATTTCAAGCAAGTCGTGGACGAGGGCGAGCTGAATGACTTTGTGTTGGTCAAGTTCATGGAAATACTGTGCCAGGAACCAGCCGGCCATTGCCAGGGTGTAGCTGTGCTCGGTGTCTGTCTCGTGCCGGTCGAAATCTGCAGGATGCCGCACGCTACGCTCGATGGTGTGGAGTTGGAGTACAAGCCGCTGAAGTTCAAGGAGCCGGTGGATATCCGGTTTAGTTTGCAGCTTTACGTGTTTCATCTTGTAGAATTATACAGTATGCAAGTGGATATTGAGCCTGGCAATTATGTCGTGGCGGTAAGCGGCGGCGTGGATTCGGTGGTGCTGCTCGACATCCTGCATGAACTGCGCGCCCCGCAGGAATTGTCGCTGTCGGCCGTTCACGTGAACCATCAGCTCAGTGCGCATGCCGGCGAATGGGAGTCATTCTGCCGGTTGCTTTGCGAGCGACGCGGGATTTCGCTGACGGTGCAGCGCGTACAGGTCACCCCCGACGGTTCGGGCGTCGAAGCAACCGCGCGACGGTTGCGTTATCGCGCCTACGCTTCGATCGATGCCGATTATGTCGCGCTCGCGCATCATCTCGACGATCAGGCGGAGACCTTCCTGCTGCAATTATTGCGCGGCGCCGGCCCGAAGGGATTGGCCGGCATGCCCGTCATCAGGAGCCAGGAATCGGCGGCGAGCGGCAAGGCGAGCGCGCCGCTCATCCT
>JBGPNM010000047.1:0-9845 GCA_041487535.1 Candidatus Saccharimonadia bacterium | reverse complement strand
TATGTTCGATTAAGCTCACCAGCTAATAAAATCGCATGATATCTACATCGACCATCATCTTGATGAGGTCTTCAAAGCTGGTGAGCGGTACCAAGCCCAGCTCCTACTTCGCTAAGCTGTAATCACCTCGCAGCTCTTTAATCTCCGTCAGGCGCTTGAACTTGCTATCCTCGACGGTGTAATCTTCCCAGTTCAAACCGACGTGCTCGAAGGCAATCTGCAGTGCTTCTTTTACCGAACGAGTTGTGTTGGTACCAATTACATAATCACGAGGGGTATCATGCTGCAGCATTAGCCACATGGCTTCAACATACTCTTTGGCATAGCCCCAGTCGCGCATGGTGCTGGTGTCGCCCATGTGGAGTTTGCCGTCCGCGCCGATTAAGGGTTCGCCAGCTTCATTGATAGGCATATTCTTGGGCTTGTTCTTGATACATGCCACGCCCGCGGTAATTTTACGGGTAACAAAGTGCATACTACGGCGCGGACTTTCGTGATTAAACAAAATGCCGCCGCACACAAACATACCGTAGCTCTCGCGGTAACAGTTGATCATCATGTGCGCGTAGGCCTTGGCGATGCCGTATGGATTATTGCCATAGATCGGCGTCGCTTCCGTGGCAGATTCATTATTGCCGCCGATGCCGCCCAGAATCTCTCGGCTGGTCGCCTGATAAATATGTGCGTTGGGCGCGAATTTCCGGACTGCTTCAAACACGCGGACTGGCCCGAGCGCCGTCACTTCGCCGGTATAAATAGCATGCGTCCAGCTATCTGCAGGCACGGATTGTGCGGCAACATTGTAGACTTCGTCGGGTTGCGCGTCTTTTATAACCCGTTCGATACTGCCGCTATCAATGAGGTCAGCCGCTTCAATGCGGATTTTTCCATAGAGATGCTCGATGTTAGGATGCTGATAATGCGTGCTGCGCCGAATGGTGCCGGTCACTTCATAGCCCTTTTCCAGCAGCAAATCGGCAAGGTACGATCCGTCCTGCGACGAAACACCTATAATAACCGCTTTTTTCGCCATGTACATCCTTCTAGTAACGCTAGTTTTGTGATGCTATTGTATCATTCCCCAGCGCTGATTGCTGACCGTGCGGTAAATTCTGCTACAGTAAACGTATGAAGAAGATCGTCATCGATGCCCGCGAGCTGACCACCAGCACCGGCCGGTACGTAGAGCGCCTGCTGCACTACCTGCAGGAGGTAGATACCGATCTGAGCCACCGTTACGTCGTACTGTTAAAGCCGGCGGATATTGACGCCTGGCAGCCGCGCAGCAAACGCTTTACCAAACTGGCGTGCCCGTATAAGGAGTTCACGTTCAGCGAACAGATCGGCCTGGCGTGGCAAATTATCCGTCTTAACGCCGACCTCGTGCACTTTGCAATGGTACAGCAGCCTATCTTATACCAAGGAAAAGTGGTGACGACCATGCATGATTTAACGACGCTGCGCTTCGGCAACCCCTCGAAAAACCGTTTCGTGTTCCGGTTGAAGCAAAGAATGTACAAATGGGTCAACTTTGTGGCGGCGCATAAATCAAAAGCAATCATCACGCCCAGCGAGTACGTAAAGAACGACGTCGCCCGCTCCATGCGCATCAACAGCCGCAAAATAGTCGTGACCTATGAAGCAGGGGAGCCGCTCGACCAGAAAGCCGAGCCGCTTGAAGCATTAGAAGGTAAACGCTTCATAATGTATGTGGGCCGCCCCAATCCGCATAAAAACCTCAGCCGGCTGATCGAAGCCTACTCTCTTCTGAAACAAGATGTACCAGATATTCACTTAGTGTTGGCAGGCAAGCAGGACACGCTCTTTAAGCATCACACTCACCAGGTAGAAAAGTTAGGCATTCCGGACGTCCACTTTACCGGCTTCATTACTGACGGACAGCTGCGCTGGCTGTACGAGCATACCGAGGCATACATATTCCCGTCCTTGAGCGAAGGCTTCGGCCTGCCAGGCCTGGAAGCTATGGCCCACGGCGCACCGGTCGTCAGCAGCAACGCTACCTGCCTGCCGGAAATTTACGGCGATGCGGCCAGATACTTTGACCCGCTTGATGTTGAGGACATGACAAACGCTATGCATGCGGTACTAAAAAAGCCGGATCTGCGCGAAAAACTGATACATGCCGGCTACAAACAAGTAAAAAAGTACTCCTGGAAGCGCATGGCCGAACTAACCCTTAAAGTCTATCAAGAAGTGTTGAACGAGGAGTAGCTCGGCTACACGCCAGGCTTAAGGACGATACGCCGGTCGCGGCCTTCGCCGACTGATTCGCTGACTAGCCCGGAATCGGCGGCCAGTTTGTGGATAATCCGGCGGTCGGCGGCATTCATGGGGCCCAGCTCCATTGGCTCGCCGGTGTCTTGTACCTGCTTCACCCATGCCTCGGCGGTTTTCTCTAGCCGCGAGGCGCGCTGCTGCTTATAGCCGGCGACGTCAACATTCACGCGCGCATAGTTGTGCCCCTGGTTCTTTAACGCGCTGCCTACCAAAAACTGCATGGCCCGCATCGTATCACCGCGCTGACCGATCAGGAAACCATTCATGCGGGTAGAGGGAATACCGAGTTGGATTACGTCATCCTCGTGCGTGGCGTGCACATCGGTATTGAGACCGAGGAATGACAGCATGTCCTCCAGAAATTTTTTGGCATAGACTATGGCCGTCTCCAGGTTCTGGGTATCTATAGCATCGTCGCTCATCTCTTCTTCCTCCTTTTCCTAGAGCGCGCGGTTTTTGTTTTTGAAGGGGGCTTGTCGGGAGCAGGGTCGTCTGCGACCACTTCGCCTTCGGGAATAGCGGCGGTATCCTTTGCGGCCGCAGTATCCGCCAGCGCTTCCAGCTCGGTTTCATCCTCTCGTAAGACTATCGATTGTTGGATATAAGCGACCAAGCCGCCGACCAACCAGTACAAGCCGAGTGCCGATGCCAGCCGAATGGTCACCCCCAACACCATAATCGGTATGAGGTAGCGCGTGGTGCCGCCAACCGCGGCCGAAACCTCGCTCTGGTCTGCTTCCTTGCCGCTGCCGGCATCGCGCAGGATAGCGCGCAGACCCCGGGCGTTCTTATCGGTGACGAGCAGCTGTTTGCTTTGCAGATACTGCACCAGGGCGCTGGCGATCACGATCACGAGCGCCGGCCAATAAACGGCGCCGTTGCTGAGAGCACTTTTGGTCAGATCCACCACACCGAACAACGTGCCGTCGAACAGATGTATATTATGCGCAAGTTCGCGCATCCACGGCAGCTGCCGCAAGGCAGGGTAGGCAAAATCAACGATCTGTTGCGGCTTTACCACCACCCGCCTCAGCCCGTCATACAGTGCGATCAAGATCGGCAGCTGGAGCAACAGAATGCCGATCGAGCCGAAAGGACTGACGCCGTGTTCTTTATAGAGCGCCATGACCATAACCGACTCTTTCTGGCGGTCACCCTTCGTTTCTTTCTTAATGCGGCGCAGCTCGGGTTGGAGCTTACGCATGGCCTTAGTCTGATGCAGCTGCTTCCTGACGAGCGGCCATAGCAGCAAGCGTATGACAATCGTAAACAGAATGATAGCGAGGCCAAAATTGTGCCCGGGCAGCAGCGCGTAAATCAACACCAGAAGGTTGAAGACGGGCTGTACGATGAGGGTGGTAAACATAAGCTGGCAAACTATCCTCTCTCATTAGTAACTATAGCATGGTGACGAGATGCCGGGCTGTTGCCGGCCGTCTTTATAACACCCGATTTCTGGAGCAAGCCCGTCACCGACCGGGAAAGCGTCCCGGCCGGTACCTCGGCCAGCGTATCGCTAAAAACGGTCAGGACAATGTCGTACGGGTCGGTAATCGCTGCCTCCTGCGCGCGAATAATCTCGTACAGGCGCCGCCGAATCCGGTTGCGCCGTACCGCCGACTTGTGCACCTTGCGGCTGACGATGACGGCTATGCGGTGCGTGCTGCGACGGGCATTACGTACAAACCGCAGCGACATGTTGTTGTCGCGCGTGGTAGCCCCGTGCCGGTACACAAAATTCAAACTGTTGTAGCCATGAAAGCGATGCTGACTCGAAATCATAGTTGACCCGTTTCGCCGCTGTTATGTGAAATACGCGCTAGTGAATGCCGGGCGGCAATTCCTGGAAGAAAGCATAACTGCCGGTTTGCTGACAAGCAAAACTGGCGGCTATGACCAAGCTACCACTCTTAGCTTAAGCCGAGAGCTTGACACGGCCCTTGAGGCGCCGGCGGCGCAGCACAATGCGGCCAGCCTTAGTAGCCATCCGCTTCATAAAACCGTGTTCGGCGGCGCGTTGGCGCTTCTTGGGTTGATAGGTGCGTTTTGTTGCCATAGGATTATTGTACCTTATTTTAGTCTAGTGTCACTTCGTGCGGCAGTTTCTCTCTGCCCTAGCGCATGTCGGATCAGGAGCGGAGATAGCAAGTCCCAAGCGCCCTGCCCTACCGTAGAATTGACAATATTTAACCAACTAAGTTTAACAGTTTTTCCACTGCTAGGCAAACTATTTCCACAGTTCTTCAGATAGGACGTCTGCCTGTGGAAAAAACCACCCCTTGCCTGCTTCACTTGTTTTCTGATGATGTAATTATTGAACACATGTGGAAAAGTTGCGCGTTTTTCGCTATAGTCAGGTAGGTAACATCATGTATCACGCGTTTGAACACAGTTCGAGTTGATATGCGGGTACGGCATATAGCCGTCGTAGAGCGCGGCTTGTCGCCGGGAAATGTGCCAAAGGTGTGACGCATGGACGAATGGGGAAGGTGTAATGTCACAAGATAGCCTATGGCGAACAGTACTCGGCGAGGTGGAGCTCTCGGTCTCTCGAGGCAGCTATGTGACGTGGTTCAAAAACACGACCCTCCTCAAACAGAGCGAAGATACCGTGGTCATCGGCGTCCCCAGCGTCTTTATCAAAAACCAGCTGGAGCGCAAATACGCCGACTTACTGCTGCAAACACTGGAGAAAAACGGTGTCGCGCACAAGGAACTGGTATTCAAAATCCACGGCGTAGCCGCGGCTCCTATAAGAACCGAGGAGGAAATGATCTTGGCTCCCTCGCCAACCAACCAGGACACAAAGCCCCGCCTGCAAGCGCAGACATCGACACAGAGCGGATTCTCGCACAGCTACCGGCAAGGTCTCAACGAACGCTATACGTTTGAAAACTTTATCGTCGGCTCCGGCAACGAGCTCGCCTTCGCAGCCTGCCAGTCAATCGTGCAGGTGCCGGGAAAAAAATATAACCCGTTGTTTCTGTACGGCGGTGTCGGCATCGGCAAAACACATCTTATGCAGGCGGCCGGCAACGCCGTGCTCGCCCACAACCCTGCCGCAAAGGTGTTGTATATATCCACCGAACAGTTCGTGCAGGAGTTTGTCGATGCGCTGCGTTTCCGCAAAACCGCGGACTTCGCCAGCTTCTACAGCAGTGTAGACATGCTGATCGTGGACGATGTCCAGTTCATCGCCGGCAAGGAAAAGATGCAGGAAGAGTTCTTCCATACCTTCAACGCCCTGCACCAGGCGAACAGACAAATTATTATAAGTTCAGACAAGCCGCCGCGCGACATTCCGACGCTCGAAGAGCGCCTGCGCAGCCGCTTCGCCTGGGGTATGACCATAGATATGCAGAACCCCGACTTTGAGACCCGCTGCGCGATCGTCCAAACCAAAGCCGAGAGCAGCGGCGTGGATCTGCCCCAGGATGTCAGTGAATACTTAGCCACCAACGTGCCGACCAATATCCGCGAGCTTGAAGGCGCACTCAACCAAGTGCTGGCGTTCTGCGAGATGCGCGGCCTTACCCCGGACCTGGGTATTACCAGCAGCTTACTAGGGAGCGCCAAGTCCCGGCCGAAACACTTAAGTGCCAAGCATATTATCGAGCGGACGGCGCGGCATTTCCAGATCCCGGTGGAAGACATTCTGGGGCCAAAGCGTGACAGAGACATCGTGGTGCCCCGGCAAGTCGCCATGTATATACTGCGGAGCGAGCTGCACCTGAGCTTCCCCAAAATCGCCCGGGAGCTCGGCCGCAAGGACCATACGACCGCCATTCACTCCGTCGAGAAGATAGAAAAAGAATCACGCTTGGATAATGACATTCGCATGGCTATTGCCGACATAAAGGAGCGCCTCTATGCGTAAGATCCTGACAAAATCCCCCTGTCGGCCAAAACCGAAGGTCGGCCACTTTATATCTGTTTTTCCTTCGTCAGCGTACCATTTAGGTATGCTTCCTCAGGAGAAAACAGGTACAAAATCATGGCCGCTGCTTCACTTTTGGCTCAACGGGGGGATTTTGTCAGGATCTAAGCCGCATATTGCAGCCTTCAGCCAAACATCCGGCTGTGGAAGAGTGGGTTATTGGGGGGGACGGCCTGTGTACGGACGGCGCGAAAGCTGCAAAATACGCCGCCAACCATCCCCAACAATGCATGCAAAATTTCCGCGCTGTGTATATGTACCCCATGTAACCACCCTCCAACCCGCCGACCTTCCTCCGCCTTTCCACTGCATAAATCAGCCGAGTACATCTATTGTGCGGCTACTTGTACCCACAATCCACAGGACCTATAACAATAGTAATGATGGTATATATAACTTAGTAGAAGGGAGTGCCTGGGTATGAAATTACAAGTTACACAAGAAAATCTGAACCGTGCGCTTGGCGCCGTCGCGCGCGTCGCCAACATGCGCAATCCCCTGCCCGTTCTTGCCAATGTGCTTATTAAGACGAGCAATAACCGCCTGAGCATTGCCGCCACGAATCTAGACATCGCTATTACCCAGTACGTCGGCGCTAAGATTACCGAAGAAGGTTCCATAACGGTGCCGGCGCGGCTGATGCAGGATTTTATCAGCAGCCTGCCGGGCGGCGTTATAGAGCTGAAGCTGGACGATACGCGGCTGCACATTACGGCCGACCAGTACAATTCGGTGATCAACGGCATTGTCGCCGATGACTTTCCGGTGATGCCGACAATCGAAGGCGGCAAGACCCGGACAATCAGCGGCGCTGCGCTTAAACGAGGCCTGCAGCAGGTGGTCTTTGCCGCTTCCGGGGACGAATCGCGGCCGGTGCTGACGGGTGTGCTGCTGCAAACGGCTGCCGGCAAACTGTACCTGGCCGCCACCGATAGCTACCGGCTGGCGGAAAAAGAGCTCGGCAAAAGCGACACCGACATGAATCTCCTTATCCCTGCCAGCGCCATGCAGGATTTGCTCAGAATTTTGGGTGACGGCGATGACGAAGTCAGTGTGACGTACGACGAGCAACAAGTTCTCTTCCGTGCCGGCGACACCGAACTGGTGGCGCGGCTGCTGGAAGGTAAATACCCCGATTACCGCAAGCTCATCCCGCAAAAGTTCGCGGTGCGCAGCACGCTCAAACGGGCGGATTTCGCGAGTGTCACCAAAGTGTCCAGCCTGTTCGCCCGCGAAAGCGCCGGGAGTATCACTATTGAGGTGGATGAGGCGGCGCAGAAACTGAGCATCCGGGCTATTGCTTCGCAGCTTGGCGAAAATACCGCTACCGCTACCGGCAAGATTACCGGCAGCGGTAGTATCACCCTTAACTCACGCTACCTACTGGACGCGCTGCAGGCGCTTGGCGGCGACGAAGTAGTGTTCGGCTTCAACGGCAAGCTAGAGCCGACGATGTTGCAAGACGCCGCCGCTCCTGACTACACACACATCATTATGCCGCTCAAGAGCTAACGAGGCATATCGTACAACTTTACAATATCTATGGCCGGCTCTTCGTAGGGGTGTGCTTTTCTGAGCGCAGCAACGACGCGCGCAAGCGCTTCTTCAGGACAAACCATTTCGATCTTGTTCTCCGGCTCGCGGCTCATTTTCCCGACCTCTCCGACGGCTGGGTGTGCGCCTGCTTCGCTTTTCCAGTTACCGAATACGGGAGTAATTACCGCATTATGCGTATAGTTGCCGATCACACCGGCGCCAGTTTCCGCCATTGCTTCAATGATCTGGTCAGTGCTTTCTCTTGGCACCATAACGAAAATCTTGAGCATAATGATAGTATTATGCAACACCGGCACCAGCGCTACAACAAACCCTCTATGTCTGTCTGTAATCTCTCATATACTAAGTGGTACATATGATTGCGAATATCCGGTTGCAGCAGTTTCGCTCGTACGATGACGACTCGTTCGAGTTTGATAAAGGGGTAAATATCATCATCGGGCCGAATGCCAGCGGCAAAACGAATTTGCTGGAAGCAATCCTCATGGCTACCCGCGGCAGTTCGTACCGGGCGCGTGATGCCGAGCTGGTGGCCTTCGGCAAGCCGTGGGCGCGTATTGACGTGCTTACGGATACGAGCCGCCGGACAGTCAAGGTCGTTACCGAGCTGCCCACGGAAAAAACGTACGAGATTGACGGCTGCGTATTTAGGCGGCTGAGCCTGAACCACACCATACCGACGGTACTGTTCGAGCCGAACCACCTGGCGCTCCTGAACGGTTCGCCCGAGCGCCGCCGGGATTATCTGGATGAATTGCTATCGCAGACTGTCGTCGGCTACGGATCAACCCTGCGGTCGTACCGGCGGGCACTCGCCCAGCGCAACCGGCTACTGAAAAGTCTGCACGCCACCAAGGAACAGTTCTTTCCCTGGAATGTTCGCCTGAGCGAGCTCGCAGGGATTATGGTGCGTGCCCGAACGCAACTGGTGGATTCCATAGACGCTGAAATCGGCGGCCTGTACCAGGACATCGCCCGCAGCAACACCCGCGTTTCGATTGCCTACTGCACTGCTGTCGAGCCTGTGCAGTACGAAAGTCACATGATGCATGCGCTGGAACTGCGCATGCATGACGACCTCTTGCGCGGCTTTACGTCGTTCGGGCCGCATCGTGAGGATTTTAAGGTACGGTTTGACGGCCACCCGGCTGAAGAGGCCGCATCGCGCGGTGAGGCGCGCACGTTCGTGCTGGGGTTAAAGATTATCGAGCTTAAACTCCTGGAAGAGCGGCGCGATACAACTCCCCTACTCCTGTTGGATGATGTCTTCAGCGAGTTGGACGGTGCCAGGCGCACGGCACTTACAACCCACCTGCAACCCTACCAGACGTTCATTACCACGACCGATGCGGACATCGCGACCCAGCATTTCAGCCAGCACAGTAACGTAATCCTTGTGTCGTCACAACAATAACCGTGAGTGTTTACGGCGCGAGCTTATTGCGGCTGCGGTACGATAAACTTTGTGTTGGCGTTCACAAGCCCATCACTCTTTAGCCGAGCCTTAATCATATCCACGTGGCTCTGGGTTGCGGCGAAATCAATGCTGCGCGTGCCGTCGGGGTTATTGGTGAATATCGGATCGGGACTAATGTAGAACCGCGAGCTGTCGTAATCCAGATAATGTTTCGGCAGGTTCGGGTCATCGTACGGCAGGTAATCCTCAAGCCGCTTCTGCCCGATAGTCAGGATGTTATTGCTGAGTTGGTACAGGTGCGCGGTTGAGCCCACATCACTGTCGGGGGCCGCAGTGTTGACATAAGCATTTAACAGCACGCTTTGGCCGTATGTGGTGAGGTTAACGGTGCGGAGGTGGTCGGAATGGAACCGCAGGTCTGCGGTCTGCGCATTCTCATGGAATTCGAACAGTCCGGCATCAGTCGTGTAGAATATTGAGCCGCCGGACGCACCGGCTTGGCTGACATTATCGGCAACAAAGCGAAGCGTAGGCTTACCGGCGGTGTATAGCTGGTACAGCCGATCGATACTAGTCAGGTAAAGGGTTCCGGACGAAGTTTGATAGATGCTGTTGAAGGCAGCCGGGGCGGTCAGG
>JBGPNM010000046.1:0-9853 GCA_041487535.1 Candidatus Saccharimonadia bacterium | reverse complement strand
GGTTCTTGTTGCGGGTGTGGTGGGTGTAGATCTTCTTGCTCTAGGCGTTGCTCGCGAGATAGGTTGTCTTTTCGATATTGGCGTGGTTCTGGGTATTGGTGTTGGAGGTGGAGTTGTAGGAGGGGTAGGATTTGGTATATGGGGCTTTGTGGAAGGGGCCTACGGCCTATCTGGCGCGGATAATTTCGACTATCCGCCAGGTATGATACCTGCCATTCCTTACGAGTATTAACAGACATGTATAATTGCGGTAGAGGCTTTCAGAATGAGGATCAATAAAGAAAGGTACCTAGCATTATGGGAAATTTAGACGCGAACTATTTGTTTGGCGTTATGCTTGTGATAATTGGACTGCATTACACAGGATCCCTTCTATATACTAGGGTTAGGCGTGAGTCAATCACGAAGAAGTATAAACCCGGTGTCCCTGGTAATGAAAAACATCAGAGTCGTCTTGGTATTCGCCGTTTAGTTATCTCCATAGTGATCACGCTGCTTCTTATAGTTAATTTGATATTCGACGTGCGCGCGATAGTACATGCGCATGCACGTTCTGAACGATATACTTTAATATCAGTGCCTATTGCATCTGTTATACTATTTTCCGTAATATACATCGTCCTTTACTACATGTTCAAAAAAAAGCAGAGGGTTGCCAAATAAGCGCTCAACGTTTCCCGCACTGATCCATACACCTACGACCCCTTCGGTAACCCCATCACGTCGTCCAGTCCCGGCAATACCACCGGTAGTGCATCCTACGGCTGGGAAGGCAGCCATGAGAAGCTAGCCGAAGTACAGCTTGCCCTAGCCCCGGTCCAAATGGGTGCCCGGGTATACGTAGCGGTACTCGGAAGGTTCACGAGTATCGATTCCATCCCGGGTGGTACTGCCAATGCCTATGTCTACGCTTTAGACCCGATCAACTCCAGCGATTTGAGCGGGATGTACACGTGCGTGCTACAGTGTACGGCCAGTATTATTGTCCTCCAGCCCGCTGTCGTCACTGCGGTGATTCAAGACGAACGAGCTCCCCGTAATTTACGCATCATCGTACCGCCAGCCAACCGGGCGGCTTCGAAGCCGGCGGTCAAAGCTACTGTAGCTGCCCAGGTCACAGTTATGATCAGTGGCAAAACTATTTCGGCTTCACCAAACGCGAGGACGGCGGCTCCATTCGTCGCAACAGCTGGCAGCGGATCCCAATCTAATGGTGGCATTAGAGCATTGAATACCGCTAAAGCGTTAGGCAGTACTGCTGTTAATGGCTGTGCTGGTGCTGTGGCAGTAGTAGGGCTTACCGGATTAATGGCTGCTCCCTTTAGCGAGGGTGCCAGCCTTGGTGTGGCGGCGGGACTAGCACCTGGAGCGTGTATTAACGGTGCAGGTGGTGCAATAGTATACTATTTCATAGCTAATGGGGAAGAAGTCCATGATGAAGCGGTAGACGCTCAAGATACGCTATATAAAACCTTCGGTGGAGAGTAATATAAATTGTTGCAAGCTGATAATAAGGAAAGACTATGAGTAATACACAAGGATACTTGATTGCTGCCGGATTTGTAATTGTGGTTTTTGCAATGTTCATACCGAACTTCAAGCCGTTTGTGACTGGCTATAGAGACCTTATCGCCCTTAGGGGGAAGCCACGAGTCATCGATACGTCGCACATTAAGCGTTATATTATTTCGGTAGTCAGTCTCAGTATTATATGTGGTTTGTATAATTTCGCCATAACACGGGATATGCGCATAGTCGGACAATTCACCGGTCTAGAATCGTTCTTTCTGGCGGTAGGCCTAATTACCCCTGTGTTGTATAAGAAGGACAAACCACAGAAATAGTTTTTGGGGAAATCTACAGGTCCAACCTCTAACAGATACGCAAGGTGTGATTTATGGCCAATTACCAAAATCACAAATTCTAACCCTGTTACAGGACGGTCCTTACTGCTTTATATCGCCTATCATTACAGATGTCGGCATTTTCATTATTAGTCGGGGCCAACTGACCCCGACCGCCTGACTATAGTTATCTAACTGATGCCATACCTTACCTAGCCAGGTCCAACCGCGATATGAAGCTCAAATATATTTGCATGAGCTTCACTCCTTTTTGTAGCTTATGGCTACAGTTCAATTATACCTAAGTGGAGCTACAGGTCCGTCCTCTAACAGAGATATTAGATGTGAATTATGCGTTACAGCCGAAATCACAATTTCTCCCCCTGTTACAGGACGGACCTTAAATCTCTTAAATCTCGTTGCCGGCAGGTATGTCACGACAGTAGAAGGGCTTGGCAGCGTAATTACTGAGTCGGATGGTACAATAATGAACGTAATCTCTGGCGGAAGCGAGGCAGGTCCCGAGTTCCAAGGCTGGTTTGTAGAGATGTTAATATTTATGCTAGCGGAATGAGAGAGTAAATATGAGCAATAACAAGGTCCCTAGTATATTAGATGACAATGATATCTTTAATATATCTGAGGCGGAGAACACTAAACCATTTTACGACCTTAAGCCTTTTGTGCATGAGTTCGCGCCTGAGTATTTGCCTATCGTGGATAAAATTCTGCGAGGCGAGGATGTAAAACGGACAGATATATCAAAGCTTTTCAACGTGCTTATAGAAAAAGAGATGCCTTATCTGGACCGAGATGGCATTGCAGACTCAAAAATGGCCCGCTTGGATGAGTTGATGCACCAGATGGGCGGACAGCTTTAGCGCTTAACGTAACTAAAAGTTCTTTATGTGGAAGCTAGTTCCTACAAGCCCTTTATCTGACAAACTCACATTTCGCACTTTCAGCTTCGCATAGCCTAAGCTAATGAAAGCCGAACGCTCGGTTTCGCCACCTCAGTTTATCAGCGTTGCTCGGCCGCTTCACTACCATTGATCCCATACCCGGCGGTACCGCCAATGCCTATGTCTATGCTCTAGACCCGATCAATGGGAGTGATTTGAGCGGGATGTATTCCTGCCAATTTCAGTGCACAGTGAGCGTAACTGTCTTGCAGACCACCGTTGTCAGTACGGTGATCCAGGGTTCTAATGCAGTCTTTACTGCGCGCATCATTGTACCGGCTTCACGGGCACAGGCGAAGCCGGCGTCAGCGCCAGCTAAAGCGAGCGGGGCGGCACCGGCAGTGAATGGTGCCAACATCACGAAGATAGGGCCGGATCTACGATATGTTACTCCTAATCCTGGTGATGCAGGCAAATTCGACCTCTACAACGCCGGGAGTTCAGCGCATGACTGGTTTGGCGGGGGAGCACTGGTAGGTGGTGGAATAGGATGCGTAGTAGGTGCCATACCCGGTGCAATCGCTGGGGCGGCTGCGGCAGGAGTCGGTGCATTTGTTGGGGCAGGTTATGGATGTATAGCAGCTGGCCCGACGGGAGCCGGAATCGGCGGACCTGTAGGTGCTGCCGTCGGATATTATTTGGGTGGCAATAATTTGCCTGGCGCAGATGCCTTTGAATGGTTGCCAGAACAGGTGCATGCTCCTTGGGAGAAAGATTAGACAATGGTAAAATTTATTGATAGGGGGGATATCTAAATGGCGCCAGAGACGTACTATTACTTTTTTAGCATTATTTCAGTCCTGGGCACAATGCTATATCTTGTAAACCTAGTACTCCTTAGGGTTAAAGGTAGGACGACTTTTGGCCTGGCATACAAACCTGGCACATCGGAGCACGAACGGGTCGTGAAACTTGCACGCGACCGTAATCTAACTATTGTGTCCATTCTTGAGCTAGTCTTTATCTCCAATTTGGTGAACAGTATTATTAGGGTTGTACGTCTAAATACGCCTGATGCATATTTCATCCTTATCTTCGCGCCAATATTTTCTATCTTACTCTTTACTATAATGGTTATTATTGTGCGTAAACAACTTAATAACTACCTGCCAGGTAAGCACAACTAGATGCAACGATGCATCTATAATTGACGATCCCAAGTGGCCCATTCGCACGAAACGTTGGTGGCGGTAGGTCAGCAGCTTTAGGGAAGGCAGCCATGAGAAGCTAGCCGAAGTACAACTTGCTCTAGCCCCGATCCAAATGGGTGCCAGGGTATACGTAGCCGTGCTCGGCAGGTTCACCAGCATCGATCCCATCCCCGGCGGCACCGCCAATGCCTACGTCTATGCTTTAGACCCGATCAATGGCAGTGATTTGAGCGGGATGTATTCCTGCCAATTTCAGTGCACAGTGGACGTATCAGTTCTACAGCCTACCGTTGTCAAAACGGTAATCCAAGGCTCTTATGCTGTCTTTACTGCACGCATCACCGTAACAGCAAACCGGGCAGCTGCGAAGCCAACGTCAGCGGCGGCTAAAGCGAGTGTGGCGGCACCGGCAGCAGGCGCGGTCAGTGCAGCATGGTTTCAGGGGGCAGCAATGCAATATCATGCTTCCATGCCGACAGGTGCAGGCGGTAGCGGATATGTTAATATTGGCGTAGGGATAGGGGGTTGGTTCCTCGGAAGTATACCTCTCGGAGTAACCGGTGGAATTAAGTTAGGCAGCGATGGACGGGTACATGGCTATTTGGGTGGAGGTCTTATGTATCGTCCTGAAGCCGGTTGGTCGCTATCCTTCTCATCGACTGACGTACAGACTGGATGGAGTACAGATGTTTCAGCCTTTTCGCTGATAGGGGGAGCAAGTTGCGAGGTAAATGATTTGTCGTCATGCGAACTTGGCGTCGGGTCTCCTGGAGTTGCATATCAGACTACATATACTTGGTAAAATTGGTTAGGAGGTTTAGTTAAGTGAATTATATAGCGGGAAGCATATTCATAATCTTTGGACTTATCATGATTTTCTTCAAGGAAAGGTTTGCTCGATATGTTATGGAAAATAGAGTTAAAATTGGTCTCCGTATGACCGAAAAAGACACGCAACGGTATGCGCGGGTGGCCCCCTACTTTGGCTTAGGCCTAATAATCGTTGGTATCCTTGCTGTACTCAAAATACGTTTGTAGGTGCTATACATGGCGCAGCAATGCAATATCATGCTTCCATGCCGACAGGTGCAGGCGGTAGCGGATACGTTAATTTCAATATAGGAAGAAGCGCTCTTTTTGCGGGTAGCGTGGGTTTAATACAAACCGATAATAGCAGACATCCGTACATTAGCGGGGGGTTCGCCTTCCCTACTGCCCCTGCCATAAATTGGTCCATTACCGTATCGCAGTCTAATCCATCATTAGGTTGTAGCACAAGTGTTGCAGCTTTCTCGCCTTTGTTAATAGGAGGAAGTTATAGCCTTAGCGACGGGACGTGGGAGTGGGGTATAGGATCACCTGGACTTTCGATAATGGAGACGTGCGTCCGGTAAGTTTATGCAGATTTTATTAAGATTAGTCATGGAGGACCGAAATGAGTAACCTAACTAGCGGTATAGTGCTAATTGCCATTGGGGGCGCTGCCATTATCTTTAGAAAGTGGTTTATTCGTGAATCTTTGGACGCCCAAAATCGAATGTTTGGCTTTCGCTATGGCAAAAATTCGACAAAATTAAACAATATGCTTGCCCCAATTATGGGCTTGATCTTCATTATTTGCGGCATTTTGGTCATGCTTGGTGTAAAATTTTAATAGTTTTGACCATAGAATACTATGACCACAGAAGACTGTCTACTAACAGAGTAAAAACTTTGTCGCTCCTCCTAGACAACTCCGGTTCCACCATCGAGTCCTACATCCAGCTTCCCGGCGGCCTGCTGCTGACCACTCGCCCGAATGTCATCGGTAATGCACAGCAAACCTTTTCACTTCCCAATGTCCACGGCGACGTCTTCGCTACCACGGATATGACCGGCACTCTCACCGGAACCTACCAATACGACCCCTTCGGCAACCCCATCACTTTGTCCAGTCCCGGCAATACGACCGGTAGTGCATCCTACGGCTGGGAAGGCAGCCATGAGAAGCTCGCTGAAGTACAGCTCGCCCTAGCCCCGATCCAAATGGGTGCCAGAGTATACGTAGCGGTACTCGGAAGGTTCACCAGCATTGATCCTATCCCTGGCGGTACAGCCAATGCGTATGTCTATGCTTTAGACCCGATCAACTCCAGCGATTTGAGCGGAATGCTGCTGTCAGTTGGCTACAACTACGGTATGCAGGGAGGCGTGGGCGCCAGCGTATTGCAGCCGACCGTTGTTATGGGCTCCCTTTTGCGGCCTATGACCCTCGTAGGATATCCCTGCCGTTCCCTTTCATCGCAGAGCTAAGCAACCCTTACTATCAAGTAGAAGATGTAAGTCCTTGGTCTCCTTATTGAGTAGGTAGTTATGATATGGCACTTCTAATATCTCTCTCCAACGAGCTATCTCACCACTGATACGGTGTAAACTTTTTCCCAAGTGCTGCACCAGCGTTTCGAATATTGAGGCCATCATCGGCCGCTTTTTACTTGGTATAAGTCAGACACCACCGGCTTGACCGGTGGTGTCTGACTTCGCCGGGTGCGAGAAAGACCATAAGCGTAGATATTTTTTGTAGTCAGACTATAATACTGAGGCATGGGGCTAGCACAAAAAGACCCAAAAAACCTCAAACCGCGTGCCCTAATAATTCCTAGCATTATCTTATTTACAGCGGCCGCCGCAGCTTTTTGCTACTGGTACTTTTCTGCAATCACTCCTAATCTGCCTCAGCCGCCGCTCAAAGACCTTGCAACATCACACGGAATCAAACTCGGCAGCCACGCGTTGTCGAACCGTTTGAAAGATAGACCTTACACGGATATTACGGCGTCTCAATATTCATTTATAACCATTGATGGCGAGGCGCAATGGATTTCGCTTCGTCCGTCCCCGGCGCGCTACAACTACACGGGGGTTGATAAGCTGATGGCTTTTGCTCAAAAAAATCATATGCCGATTCAGATACACCATTTGGTGTGGGGCGAAGAGAAGTTTTTACCCGCCTGGTTGAAAAACGGCCGCTACAGCCAGGGGCAACTGCTCAACATCCTGCATGACGGTATTACCAATGTCGTAGGCAGATATAAGGGAAAAGTAGCGGAGTGGACAGTCGTCAACGAAGCTTTTACGAGGTCTCGGCATATCTACGGCCTGCATGACTGGTGGGGAGAACATACCGGTGGCAGTACCAGCTATATAGACGATTCTTTTATTTGGGCTCACCAAGCCGACCCGAATGCCAAGTTGCTGTTGAACGACTTTGACGACGAGACCGAGAACAGTGTTTCCAATGCCGCGTATGCGTACATAAAAGCTGCCAAAGCCAGAGGCGTGCCGATTGACGGCATTGGCATGCAGATGCATATTAATGCGGCTAACCCGCCAAGCAAAGCGGCTGTCATTAAAAACATGCAGCGCTTTGGCGCTCTCGGCGTTCCGACATATGTTACGGAGTTCGATGTTAACGTGAACCTCGTCAAGGGTAGCAACACGTACAAAAACCAGCTGGAATCTCAAATCACGTACACTATTGTTCGGGCTTGCGTCGAATCCAAATCCTGCGTCAGTTTTGACGAGTTCGGAATTTCGGATAGAGAAAGCCTGATCAAATGGCTTGGCCATATCGATTCCCACTCGTTTCTGTTTGACAGCAGGTATCGCCCAAAACCATCTTTCTACGCGTTCCGCGAGGCCTGGCTGCAGCCGTGAAGCACGAGATCGAAAAAAACGATTATTTTGGCGGGCATATGGGCAGGGTAGCTTTGTGCAGCAAGCCGTTTGCCAGGTTAAGTTAAACGGTATGAATAAGCGCGTCAGCCGCGTATCGTTTTGAAATTAATATATTAGGAGCTAAACTATTTAGTAGCTAATATGAAACGCGCCATCCTTTTTTCACAGTTAGAGCATAGTATGCATGTTCTGGGTAAAAAGATGTACGAGGAACAAGCTGCGTACGCTCAATACTCGCCAGCCCAGAGCCATGTGCTGATGATTGTCGGCGCGCAGGGGAATATGGGGATTAAACAATTGGCAACAATGTTGTGTGTGACGTCCGGCGCAGCGACGCAGCATGTCGGTGCATTAGAAAAAGCCGGCTTGCTGGTGAGGGAAATAAGTACGACTGACCGTCGGGAAGTAGTCTTAAAAATAACCGAGACGGGCAAAGATACATACCAGAGGCTCCGCCGTAATAAGACGCAGGTATTGCGTAAGGTGTTTCGTAAGCTAAGCGACGATGAGCTGCAGGCGCTTGTCGGGCTAGTTGAAAAAGTAAGTGGCGCGGTCAAGAATAAGAAAGGACAGTATGAGGCAGTTTAGCAATTTTATTGTTCGCAACAGGTGGTGGGTATTGGGCGTGTGGGCGGTGGCTGCAATTCTCATTGTGGCTTTCTCGCCAAGCTTGAGCAGCGTGGAAAGAAACGACCAGAGCAGTTTCCTGCCAAAAGGTTACGAGTCGATTGAAGCCATCAACATTGCGAAACAAGTATCGCCCGACAGCCAAAATGCCATCGATTTTATTGTGTTTAAGGCCAGATCCGGGCAGGCTTTGACAGCGGCAGACTCGCAGGCCATACAGCAGGCGGCCCGGGAGCTCGCTGCCCAGCACTTGCTTCATGTATTATCTGTGTCTACGAGTGCGCTGCAGCTTTCGCCGGACCATAAAATCCAACTGGGTAAAGTAGTGTATTCCGGAAGTGCGTTTGACACAGCTACGATTAGTGCAGTGAAAACTGTCCGGGACAGACTCGACGCGGCACTGAGTAAGACTGATGTGACCGCCGCAGTGACCGGCCAGGAAGCGATCAGTTACGACACGCAAGGTGCATCTGACAAGGCGCTTAAAATTGTCAGTATCGGAACATTGCTGCTGGTACTGGTTCTGCCGGCGGTAGTTTTCCGAAGCCCTCTTGCCGGGCTGCTGCCGATAATTTCGGTCGGCGTTATCGATCTTATCGCGACGGCGTTAATCGCTGATGCCGCAAAACTGTTTAAGTTTGTTGTCAGTCAGCAGCTAAGCGTGATTTTTACGGTTGTATTGTTTGGTATCGGCACAGACTATATTCTCTTCCTGCTGTTCCGGTATCGTGAGCGCCTGCGCACCGGCGACCATAGCCGCGAAGCGGTTACGTTTGCGCTCAGCCGCGCCGGCCTGGCGATCCTGTCTGCAGCCTTAGTGGTGCTAACGTCATTTTCGGCGCTCTTCTTTGCGAAGTTCGGTATTTTTTCTTCGATGGCGCCGAGTTTGGTGATATGTGTCGGCGTTATGATGCTGGCAGCGTTGACGCTTATACCGGCGCTGGTGGCCATCGTGCAAGAGAAAGTTTTCTGGCCAAGCAAAGCCTGGAAGAGCGAATCACTAAAGCCGACAATTTCGAAGAAAATCGGAACGACGATTGCCCGCTATCCGGCCCAGATGGTTTTGGTCGTAGTAGTGGGCTTGGTGGTCTTGAGTGTTTTCGCACTGGGCTACAAACCGGATTTTAGTTCGTTTTCCCAGCCGCCGAAAGGGACAGCCTCTGCCGTTGGCTACAATGAGCTGATCAGCGCCTTCCCAGCGGGGGTGCTCAACCCAACTGAAATTTATGTACGCAGCACCGGTACGCTTGTGCCTTCCCAGCTGGACGCTCTTAGGCAGCGCCTTCAACACGCTGTCGGTGTGTCGAGCGTATCGCCAGTACTCGTTTTGCCCGGTGGCAAGATTGCGGTACTCTCTGTGGTCTTGAAAGATGATCCTTCGAGCGTTGCTGCCATAGCCAACGTTGCCGGCCCGATTCGCCGCGCTGCGCACAGCGTTCCGATCGACAATGCCCGTGTCTATGTCGGCGGGAGTACGGCCATCGTCGCTGATATCAAGGCTGTCACCAATCGCGACCTGGCCGTTATTTTCCCAATTGCTGCGGCTTTCATC
>JBGPNM010000045.1:0-9928 GCA_041487535.1 Candidatus Saccharimonadia bacterium | reverse complement strand
ATAATCACCTCCCGAAGGAAATGCTGGAGCGCGCCAGCGTTCATCCGCCCGTCACCGTTACGCCGGAATTTATCAACGTCCGGCTCGGGCTCACCTTGCCCGCCGACGAGATGAGCCGTTTGCTTGAAAATGTCGAGTTTAGCGTCATGAGAGAGAATGGTTCGCTGACGGTGACCGCACCATTCTGGCGCACAGATGTGGAGATACCCGAGGATATTGTGGAAGAGGTTGGCCGCCTGTACGGCTACGACAAGCTGCCGCTGGATCTGCCCAGGCGCGACCTGGCTCCGGCGCCGAAAGATCCGCCGCTCGAGCTGAAATCGCGCATCCGGAAGCTGCTGAGCCGAGCCGGCGCCAACGAGGTGCTCACCTACAGCTTCGTTCACGGCAACCTGCTCGATAAAGTCGGGCAAGACCGCGCGCAGGCATACCAGCTGGCCAATGCGTTGAGCCCCGACCTGCAGTATTACCGCCTTAGCCTGATCCCAAGTCTGCTGGAGAAGGTGCATCCCAACAGCAAAGCCGGTTACGATGAATTCGCCCTGTTTGAGCTCGGCAAGGCGCACAACAAGAGCGAGCATGACGATGACGGCCTGCCGCGCGAGGTGGGAGGGCTTGGCTTCGTCTTTGCGGCCGGTAACAAAGCGGCAGCGGCACGCTATGCCGGCGCGGCCTATTTTCAGGCACGATGCTATCTGGACATGTTGCTTAAGGACTTTGCTGTTGTCTGGCCGCTGAAATTTGAACCGTTGGCCGGAGCCGATCTGTACAACAACCCTTGGATAATGCAGATGTCGGGGCCATTCGAGCCGAACCGCAGCGCGGTGCTGCGGGATGGCGATGATCTGATATGGGGCGTGATCGGCGAATTCAAATCGGCGGTGAAGAAAGCGCTTAAGCTGCCTGACTTCTGTGCCGGCTTTGAGTTAGACCCGCTGCTATTTACTCAGCCCCAATCAGGCCAACGATACACGTCGCTGCCACGCTTCCCAAAAGTGGAGCAGGACATCTGCCTGAAAGTCGCGGCCGATATGCCGTACCGGCAGTTATTCGATTTCGTTTCTCGCCAGCTTGCCGAGCTTCCGCAGCACAGTACACTCGCCAGCCTGAGTCCGGTAGATATTTACCAGCGTCCCGATGACCTGCCGCACAAGCAAATCACACTGCGATTGAGCATTGCCAGTTACGAGCGCACGCTGACCGATTCCGAAGTTGCCCGTATACTCGATAAAATAGCCAGCGTGGCAGCCGAGGAGCTAGGCGCCGAAAGGATCTGACATGAAGCGTCTTGCTGCCCTCCTTGCGCCCTTCTTTCTGGCGGTGAGTCTGGTAATGCCGGGCGCCGCGTTGGCGGATGCCAATAACTTCACCGTTACGAACTTTACGGCTGACTATTATCTGACAAACGCCGATCCCCAAGGCCAGATGCGCGTGGTAGAGAAGATCGCCGTGGATTTTACCGACCAGAACCATGGATTATTGCGCGCTCTCCCCAAGTCGTACAAAGGCCACCCGCTGCATCTTCATATCAATAAGGTCAGCTCGGATAGCGGCGCGCCCGTCGGCTACACGACCAGCACTAGTAACGGTAACGAAGTCTTGCGTATCGGCAATCCGAACCAAACAGTTACCGGCAACCAGGAATATACCATCGATTATAACGTGCAGAATGTCATCACGTTTTACGGTGGCCATGACGAGCTGTACTGGGACGTTAATGGCGACCAGTGGGATCAGCCGTTTAAGCAGGTCTCGGCTGTGCTCCATATGCCGACTGGTTTGCAAATGTGGTCACAGGCGCCAAAATGCTATACGGGAAGCTACGGCTCGGCAGATCAGCTTTGCAGCATTGGCTCGGCAGATCATCCGCTACAGCTTTGCGGTACCCAGGCGTTTTCCCTGCCGTCGCCGACGGCTAATTGTGACCCACCTTTTGCGGCCGGCGATATCATCGCCGATGCCAGCAATCTGAGCCCGCATGCTACGCTCACTGTTGTCATTGGTTTCCGGAAAGGCTACTTCCGGCCGATGAACTTCGGCGACTATCTCAGAGACTATGCGGTCGATACCCTAGAGCTGACAGTGCCCATCATCGTGCTTGGCGGCAGCAGTTTTACCTGGTGGCTGAAGCGCGGCCGCGATGCCAAAGGCAAGGGCACAATCGTTCCGCAATATGACGCGCCGGACGACATGAAGCCGATAGAAGTTGGCGCGCTGATTGACTTCCAGGTAGATAATCGTGATCTGACGGCTACCATCATTGACCTTGCTATCCGGAAGTATCTGAAGATTATTGAGGCAGAGAACAAGAAGTTGTTGGTAATCAAAGACCGGTACTACATGTTGGAGCTGCTCAATCGAAATTGGAACGGGCTTAACGACTGGGAACGCCAGATTATGGAAGGCATATTCGGCGGTGCTGCAGTGCATGATTCGGTCACGCTTAGCGCCATGGCGACCAAGCTGCATGCAACTGCAACAAGCCTAAAGAGGTCAGTCGCCTCGTCGCTGACCTCCCGCGGCTACTTTGCGTCCAATCCAACCAAGTTTGTGACGCTTGGAGTAGTGCCTGCTGTGGTGGTTATATGGATAGGAGTGTCCCTCTTCTCCACAGCCCAAGTATGGTTGATGGCTGGCATAAGTGCCGGTCTTCTGCTTGGTGTGGCATTCTGGCACTTCTTGCCGGCGCGGACCACGAAAGGCGTAGCGGCCAAAGAGCACATTTTAGGGCTGAAACTATACCTGGAAGTGGCCCAGAAAGACCGTATCGCAATGTTGCAAAGCCCGAACGCGCCATACGCGCCGCCATCGGACGGACCGGCTCGCACGGTTGAGCTGTTCGAAAAGTTACTGCCCTACGCCATTGTGCTCCAGGTAGAGCAGCAGTGGGCTAAAAAGTTCAAGGACATTTATGCTACCCCGCCGGATTGGTACGCCGGCAACTATACGGCGTTCAGCACCGGCTATTTGGTCGGCATGCTCAGCGATGGTTTTGCTCCGGCTGTTAATACCAGCTTCGCTGCCCCGAGCAGCTCCAGCGGCAGCGGCTTCGGCGGCGGTTTCGCTGGGGGCGGCGGTGGCGGCGGGGGTGGTGGCGGCTGGTAAAACTACGTCCCTATTACTCGGTTAATTTCATTGTTCGGGCGGAAAAGGAAGCGCCTAGCTACCGCTGTCGTCTCCAGGCAACTGATCATTGCCGGATGTTGCCGCATCACGGACAGTATTATCTGGCGAGTGCTGGGCTAGAATCGCTTCGGTCCCGTTGGCAAGCGCAGCGAGTGTAGCAGCATAGCCTTGCTGCTGAGCATAAAGCATCAGTTCCTCTTGTAGCTTCAACGCTGCTTCTAGATCTGCGCCAGTCGTGTCGGGCGATAGCTGTTCTTGTGCCATATAATATTGAATAATACCAGAGACACTACCATGAGTGCAAGCAGTCTGGCACATAGCTCCATTGCTCGGTATACTAATAGCAACAATGCGTGCTATGCTTCGGATTTTCCGGTTTACTCGGTCGTTGTGGCCGTATTACGCTGCCATCTCGCTGCTTACTATTCTGATGTCGGCGATGACGCAGGCGCAGCCGCTGTTTACCAAGGCCGCCATTGACCAAATCACCAAGCTTATCGGCGGCGGGCACGCCAACGTCAAGCTGGTGGCAATTTTCGCCGTGCTTATCTTCTTGACCGATGTCGGCCAAACGCTGCTCAGCAATGTCAGCGGTTTCCTGGGCGATATTATGTCTGCCCGGCTGCAGCGCATCATGAGCGAGCGGTACTACGCGCATGTACTAAGCCTTTCCCAGCACTATTTTGATGTTGAGCTAAGTGGCAAAATTATCAACCGTATGAGCCGCGGCATCTCGCAGATCAGCCAGTTCGTGCAGATGTTCAGTAACAACTTCTTGCAGTTTATCTTTAGTACCATCTTCTCGCTCGTCATCGTGGCGTACTACAGCTGGCAGGTTGGCCTGATGCTGCTGTTTCTTTACCCGATCTTCGTCTTCCTGACCGGCAAAACCAGCAATAAGTGGCAGAAATGGCAGCAGGAAATAAACGAACAGCAGGACATCGCCAGCGGCCGTTTCGCCGAGGCAGTGGGCCAAATACGCGTCGTCAAGAGCTTCTTGCAGGAGCAGCGCGAGCTGGGCTTTTGGCGGCAGGCGTACAAGCGGGTCATCCGCATTACCCGCCCGCAAAGTGTCTACTGGCACCGGCAGGATATAGTGCGGCGGCTGGTGTTGAACACCATCTTCCTGGCGGTCTTCGTGTTCATCTTTGTAGAGACAGCGCGCGGGCGGTATAGCTTGGGCGTGATGGTGCTGCTTATCCAATATGCCATGCTGATACGAATTCCGATCTTTAGCATTAGTTTCCTGGTAGACAGCACGCAGCGGGCCATCGCCAATACGAAGGATTACTTTGAAGTGATGGACGCCCAGCCGGATATCCTGGATGCGCCTGGCGCTGCTGCCCTGAAGGTTATGGAAGGCGAGATCGTCTTCGATGATGTCGTGTTCGCCTATGACCATGGCAAACCCGTGCTGCAGGGGGTGAACTTTAGGATTGCTCCGAACAGCAAGGTCGCCTTGGTGGGTGAAAGCGGCGAGGGCAAGACGACCCTGACGAATTTGCTGCTGCGGCTGTACGACGCCGGCGGCGGCAGTATCCGTATAGACGGGCAAGATATCCGCAAAGTCACGCAGGCTTCGCTCCGCGCCAACATCGGCGTGGTGTTCCAGGATCCGGCGCTCTTTAGCGGCACCATCCGGGAAAACATCGCCTACGCCAAGCCTCAAGCCTCCGAAGAGGCAATAGTTGCAGCCGCCAAGGCTGCCAACGCGGATGAGTTTATCGGAAAGTTCGAGAAGGGCTACGACACGGAAATCGGCGAGCGCGGGCTAAAGCTATCCGGCGGTCAGAAGCAGCGTATCGCCATCGCCCGCGCACTCTTAAAGGATGCACCCATCTTGATGCTCGACGAGGCCACCTCCAGCCTGGACAGCAAGAGCGAGCACATGGTACAGGAAGCGCTGCTCCGGCTGATGAAGGGCCGTACCACGCTGATCATTGCCCATCGCCTCAGTACTATCCAGCTCGTTGATACTATCATTACCTTGCGCGGCGGTACGGTTGATGAAATAGGCGCGCCGGCTATGCTGGCCAAATCCGGCGGTATCTACGCGCAACTGCTCAAGCTCCAGCAGGGGCATACAGAAGCCAGCAAGCAGAAGCTGAAAGAATACGAGATTGCCAGCTAGCGATGGCTCCCGGGTGCCCGTATTTCTGTATTGTCCAGCTAGAAAACACTCTCTTTGGTGATCGAATCACCAAAGAGAGTGCCCTATTGGAAGGGATGAATCCTGAGCCGTTAGGCGAAGCTAAAGAAGGGAAAACCTTAGAGCGAAGCTCGGGTTTCCCTTCTTTATGGGGTATAATACGGGCATATGAAAAAAGCTATCCGCGCCATTGTCTTCAAGGACAATCAGCTGCTTGTTATCAAACGCAATAAGTTCGGGAAAGAGTACTACACCTTGCCCGGCGGCGGCGTTGATATAGGGGAAAATACCGAACAGGCGCTGCGGCGCGAAATGAAGGAAGAGACCGGGTTGGACCTGGGCGACTCGCGGCTGGTATTTATCGAGCAAGCCGGCGAGCCGTACGGTACGCAGTACGTATACCTTGTGGATTACCTTGGCGGCGAACCCGTGCTGGACGCGGCCTCTGACGAAGCCGGCATTAACGCAATCGGCCGTAATCTGTATGAGCCCGTGTGGTTGCCGGTCAGCGAGTTGCCGGCTGCGCCGTTTATGTCGGAACGGCTGAAGCAGGCAGTGCTGGGCGGCATCAAGAGCGGGTTCCCGGAAGCGGTATCAGAAGTAGTATAAGGGAGTTTACGAAAAATGAGTTCAAGACGAGACAGAATTGTTGCATGGGTAGGGGTGATTGTGGCGGCGCTGTCGGCGGTAGCGCTCAGTGCGGTGGTTATTATTCAACAGGTTATTACCGACCGCAATGCCAAACAGCAACCAACGGTCAACCAAAGTACAGCTCAGGCTTGTGCAGACAACAATACCGAGCAACCGTTGCCGGTGCCGGATGTCTACAAGCCAAGCGGCGCCGTCACCAAGCTGCAGGCGGATGACTTGTCGGCAGGAACCGGTGCCGGGGCCAAAGCCGGCGACTGCTTAGTTGTCAAATACTACGGCACGTTGGCCGCGACCGGTGTAAAGTTTGACGAGGACTTTACGACTACCGCTGCTTTTGCCTTCACGCTCGGACAGGGCCAGGTTATCCCGGGCTGGGACCAGGGACTCTTGGGTATGCAGTCCGGGGGCTTGCGGCGGTTAGTTATCCCTGCGGCGCTCGCGTATGGCAGCCAATCGCAAGGATCGATCCCTGCCAATTCCGCCCTGGTTTTTGCCGTCAAGCTGTTGCGTATCCAGAAGTAAATCCTGCAGCGCATGCGGTAAAAAACACAATATGTAGCGTACTTGACTGTACCGCTTACGCTAGACTATACTAGACGCTACACGACTGGTGCACAAACAAACATACCAACACAATTTCAGTCCAAGGAGGGTTACATGGTCAAGAACGTTACGATTTTTACGCGCAATACTTGTGCCTACTGCGGTATGGTCAAGAGGTATTTGGGAGCGAAGGGGCAGACGTACGAAGAGGTAAATATCGACCAGCACCCCGACCGGCAGGCAGAGGCGCTCAAGCTCTCTGGTGCTATGACGGTGCCTGTCACGGTGGTCACCAAGCATGACGATACCCGCGAAGTTATTATCGGCTACAATCTTGCCAAGTTGGCGCCGGCTGTGGCGGCATGAGACACCCCTTCGGGGTTTCTCATCGCACCTCGCGAAATGAATTCGCGTTCGCCTTTGGCGAACCGGTGCTGCTCTTCCCGAAAAACAGCATTTACCGCTAGAATATAGTTATGAGTCAACAAGACATACCGAAACATGAAGTTATTATGATTGGGGCGGGGCCGGCGGCACTGAGTGCGGCCGTGTATACTACGCGTGAAGATATCGAGACGCTTTTGTTCGAGCGCGGCGCAGTCGGCGGACTGGCGGCCGTGACCGACATGGTAGACAATTATCCGGGCTTTCCGGACGGAATCGAAGGCCTCACTTTGGCCGAAAACTTACGTAAGCAAGCTGAACGCTTTGGCGCCGTTATAGAGCTGGGCGAAGTCACTAAGATTACAGACGAGGGGGAGTATAAACGGCTGGAGACGACCAGCGGCGACATGCTGGCCCGCGCAGTACTTATAGCCACGGGCAGCGATTATAAGAAAATAGGCGTTCCTGGTGAGCAAGAATACTACGCCCGCGGCGTCCACTACTGCGCTACCTGCGACGGCGCGTTTTACCGCGACAAGCGGCTGGTGGTGGTGGGCGGCGGCAACTCGGCTGTACAGGAAGGGTTATATTTAACCCGGTTCGCTTCTCATATCGATTTATTAGTGCGCAGTACGCTGAAGGCTTCGGAAGTATTGCAACACGACCTGGAGGCGGCCGTCAAAGCCGGCAAAGTTAGCGTGCACCTCCAGACTACAACGGACGAAATTATCGGCGAGGATAACAAGGTAGTGAAAGTTGTAGGCACGGATGCGTTGACCGGCAAGCAGGTGGAGTTCCCGACCGACGGTGTGTTTGTGTTTGTTGGGCTTAAGCCCAACAGCGAATTCTTGCAAGGGTCGGCCATAGAGCTGGACGCCATCGGCTTCGTCAAAACCGACCAGCATTTACAAACTAATATGAAGGGCGTCTTCGCTGCCGGCGATATCCGCTCCGGGTCTACCATGCAGATTGCCACTGCCGTTGGCGAGGGCGCCAGCGTTGCGCTTAATATCCGCGAGTACCTGGAAGGCAAATTGCAGACATAACCCGCCATGGCGTCCGGGCGGTTTCCGCTAAATTGCAGTATAACCGGGGAAGAAATCGGTGATAAGCCGGCGTTTTGGTATACCACTGGCTTGCAGGCCGGTTTCGAGGGCTTCGATCATCGGTTCCGGACCGGACAGGTAGATAAACGTAGTGTCCGAGGGTTCGGCCAGGCCGCGGATAAGCTCGGGCGAGAGCCGGCCACGTTCGCCGCCCCAGGCATCGGACGGCTCGTTGACCACGATGGTGGCGTGGATGCCAGCGCGCGTGAATGTATCCTGAAAGATAATCTCGTCCTCGCTGCGGACGCTATAAATAAATCTGATGGCACGGTGCTCGCCGTGGTCCGCCATCCATTCGAATATGCTATGGAACGGTGTCAGGCCGATGCCGCCGGCCACGAAGACTAGTGGAATTTTCGGATCTTTTGGCAACACAAAGTCACCCATGGGCTGGCTCATGGTAAGCTCGGCTCCGGGCTGTAGATGGAACAGCGCTTTCTTGAACGAGCTGCTCTTGTCATCACCGGCATACTTGGTAGTGATGCTGACGAGGTCGCGGCCCGGTGCGCTGCTGAGCGTAAACCACCGCTTCTCGCCACGCGCGTCTGTGTTGTTGTGCTTGAGCATCAGCTCAATGTATTGCCCTGCCATATAGTCTAGTGAACTTTCAGGCTTAAACCAAAACGTCTTGATGTTGGCAGCCTCTTGATCGGTATGGTCGAGCACGACATGCATAGCCACTATTATACGACTTAGCGGCCCATATTTATCTGGATTATGGACCGTTGGATACTTGTGATAGAAATCCCAATGCAGCGCTTGACCGCTACACCAAAGGGTTGTACACTTTGCTCAAGCAGCATTGCCTAAGATCGATCTAACGACGTTTCTGCTTACTTTGGAAATAGCGTACAGTTGGGCTAGAGATAGTAGCCCTAGGTTAAAATACGTGTTTGTAAGCATTTATGAGGAGTTAGACTAATGACTGAACGTTTATCTGGACCTGAAGAGGAATTATCAACAACCTTGAACGAATGGAGAGAGGGGTATTACGATCTTGGGACAAATGGTGAGGTGCAGACTTTAGAGTATCAAGGTGTAAATGATGATGAAGATAATGCCCTGCAGGAATATGAAGAAACGCAAAATCCTGGTGGGGTAACAGCATAAAACCCGATTTCAAAATCTGTATCTGGCTTTAAGTGAAAGTTATGAAACAACAATCATAAACACATCATTCTAAAAAGCAAGTAAGCCGGAGCTTTATTGTTCCGGCTTTTCTTATCGCTGATCGTCGTCCACAAGCCTATTTTAGGACCGAGTGTGTAAAATAAATACATGATAAACCGAGAAGATGATTCGGCAGGCTAGTTGCTCGGGAGGAGTACCCATGGCTGATCCCAACCAACAAAACGTTCCAGCTGGCAGCGGAGACGAATTGGAGGAAGCTCTAACCGCCTATCGCCGGGATCGTGAGAGTTGGGAGGAATATTATCAAGACGGTTTTGTAACCGAACATGACTACACTGAGCACCTCAACGAGACTGAGGAAGAGTTGAAGAAGAAGAAGTACTATAGCGGTGACTTTGTCTTAGCTCGTAGTAAGGAGATAGTAAAACAAGGAAATAACTATGACACAATACGAACACGAAGGTACTTATCAACCAGCAACAGGCGACGTGCTTGAGGATGCTACTGAACAGTACTACTACATTGCCGGAGGATTAGACGTGATGGTAGATGAGGAACTAATGGCGCCAGAAGCGGCCGCAGTACAGAAGGGAGATGCTGAGCGAGTACTTCATGAAATCTACAACGAAGTTATGAATGCTGGCGACGAGTAACTTCTTAATATACAATAAATTGCGGATAGTATGATCAATAATTGACGGAGGTTGCGATGGCTGATTTTAACGTTGTGCTGGAAACGGGTGATTGGCAGAATGGTACTGTAAACACGGTTGTCGAAATTCCGGAAGGGTCGATACTGAAGGTCGAATACCGCCGCAAGACTGCGACCTTTGAGATT
>JBGPNM010000044.1:0-10120 GCA_041487535.1 Candidatus Saccharimonadia bacterium | reverse complement strand
GGAAGCGTACCGGGTGTACGGTGACGTGACATAGACAAATTCTGACCAAAACCAGGTAATTGCAGGCCGGATGAGAGATCGTGAACAGGCTCTAAGCAAGTCTTCCGGACGAAAGAGTCTTCAGTCGGTCCAGGTCACTCTTGCGTGAGTCCTGTTCTACACGCGGTTTCTAGAGTGTACGTATGAGATAGTATTAGACTTATAATCCAATCCATGTTATAAGGAGTGTCTAATGACAAACTTCGAAATTGTAGAAGGCAGTCCGGGACTTCGGGCTGATGAAGTTGTACACGTTTTTATTCCCGGGAGAGGCAGAAACTCAACCGGCGATGGTTTAACCACAAGCGGTGCTAACCGGGCTGAACTTGCAGCTAAGTTTTATATAGAGCAAGCACTTGAGATGCGCAATGGTGTAATTGTTCCGGCGGGCTATAAAACACCGGCCGAAAATAACGGCGCTCCATGGTCTCCAGAGGATAATCCTTCCGAAGTATTCATTGGCATTCCGGAGGCTGAGTTAATGCGCCGATACCTCATAGCCCGAGGGATCGGTGCGACGACAATTAGAGCGGAGCGATATTCTATCGATACGGTGACCAACTTTGTGTACGCTGAGCGTGGAGGTTATTTTCCCGATGACCGGCCGGTAGCGATTGTTGCACAAGAAGAGCACCTTGACAGAATGTTAAAAATTATCGCCCCAAGAACGTTGCGACGGGATTACCTTGGAGTTGTGGTGCCGGAAACCGGACCGGATAAAGAACATGACAGTTTTTTGGCTCGGATATTCAGCCGGTCAGCACTTTTGGGAATCACGCCAGAAACTGAGAATGCGGTTGAAACAACCACCCGAAGAGTGAATGGAATGTGGACCGGCGTAAATTTTACACGAAGGGTCGCACGGCCAATAAGTTCCATCAATAAATAGCCGCGGATCAAGCCTTACAGTTCGTCTAGCTTCTTAAACTGCTGTACGCCTCTGGCAATTGTGATGTAAGCCGCTCCCAACAGGAAGAGCATACTATACGTAATAACAAGCGTGTTCCTAAGCGACAGCTTGGTAAGATGAGGTGACAGCGCCGTTATGAACTGCAGAAGAATCGAGGACGCGATTACGGCCGCCAAGCCGATCGACAGTAGGCGTAAAGCTTGGCGGTATAGGACGCCTTGCGCGTACTTTTGATACAGGTAAATTTCGTATACGGCAATTAGCCCGACAAGCCACATGTACAGATTAGGAATCATAACCGTAGTGATGCGCAGGAACGTCGGTATGTACTGCTGTGTAGTGATAAGCCAATTTGTGGGAGCGATGTCGCCCTTACTGGTAAAAATAACGTAGCAATACAGTACGCCTAAACCAATGAACGTAAGCCCTAGTAGGTGAAGTGCTCTCAATGAAGCCCTTGCCTTAGCCATGTCAGTTAATTGCTTTGCCGCTCTGTTGATGCATATAAAGCCGACGAGCGGAAACAGCAGATTGACGTATGTTATAACTGTGGTCGTATAGGGCGCGAGGACTGGGTGGAGGTGCGCCGTGTAATTTAACACTGCTTTCGTAACAGCACGGATTGGCAAGTAGAGAGCCGTGATTTGCACACCGGTAGCTAACATTACAAAGGCAGCGCCGTCACGATGCCGTTTGATGCGCAAACTGTATTCTTTCAACGCGTAGGATCCGTAAAAAGCGATCAGCCAGATCGCAATGAAGGGGATAGCCACGCCGAGGCTTACTGCCCTGGCCGCGGTAAGGTCGAGGTGATACTTATGAATCGTTGCTGGATCGGTTGGATATAGCAACGACATAAGTAGGTAGACCGTGATTAGTGGCATGTAAACGAACAATAAGATCCGCCTCATAATAAACCGCCCGTTGTTAACCGGTACTACTATTGTAAGCCAAAAGAGTAGAGCGTGGCTACTATTCGGTGCCTTGGCAGAGTGGGTCCATCTACATATTACGAAAATGGGCTCGCGCAAGCAGCCACACCAGGTGGTGCGGCTGCTCTAAACAGACCGACTCATCTAGCTACTTTATTGGATAAATCGTGTCACGGCGAACATAAACGCTACGCCGAGCACCGTCAGCCCGATAGTTGCATATGACGCATGCTTGCTGTGCGCTTCCGGTAAGATTTCACTCGCGCCGATATAGAGCAGGAAACCGGCAAAGAATCCAAGATACAGGATTAATGCTCCGCCTGACAGCCTGAAGAATAGAGTGCTTAATGCTCCCAGCACCGGCGTCGTCGCATCTAATACGAGTAACACAAAGGCTCGCCGAGAGCGATTATTATTCACGAGCATTAAATTAACGGTATTAAGCCCGTCCGTGAAGTCGTGCGCGATAACAGCCAGCGCCACGGCAATACCGACAGCGGTACCTGCCTGAAAGCCCAAACCAATGCCGACCCCATCCAAGAAGCTATGCCCGGAGAGTGCGAGTGCTGACGCTAAGCCAACATCGGGGTGATGGTGCACTTCGTACTCTTGTTCTTGCGAATGATGAATGAGAATGCTTTTCTCGACTATGTGAAACAGCAAAAAGCCGCACACTAAAGCCACCATTGCGTAGGTAGTCTGCCCGCGATGCAGCTGTATCAATCTGAAGATCTCGGGCAACAGATCGAACGCTACCACACCGAGTAAGACACCGGCGGTGAAGCCTAAGAAACGATGCAAGTAGTCTTTGTACCGAAGCGCCGTAAGGCCCCCAACGAGCGTTGAGAAGAACGTACAAGCCGATAGAATAATCGCAACCATATATTGTCATTATTCTGAGAGATGTTTCTATATATTGCAAATCATTCGCATTTTCGCAAAAATATCCGCAGATCTGCTATACTCGGCCGGTGGATACTACTAACCAGCAGTTCGCGCACGTACTTAAAGACAACGGCTACAGTTTGACGAAGCAGCGCCGTGATTTATTTGTGCTTTTGCGCGATGAGCATCACATGACGCTTGCTAGCCTCATTGAAAGAGCGAAAACGAAGATGGATCAAGCTAGCGTGTACCGAGCGTTGGCTGTATTCGAAGAGTTAGGCATTGTGCAGCGCATTAACATTGGCGGCTGGAGGTACAAACTAGAACTTAGCGACAAATTTGAGGAGCATCACCATCATGTAACCTGTCTGCAGTGCCATAGGATTATCGGAATATACGGTAACGAAGTGGAAGCGCTGGTCCAGAGACTTAGCACGGCATATGACTTCAAGCCGGTTGAGCATCAGATAGAGATCCAGGGGTATTGCTCTGATTGTCAGAAAGCGTAAAACGGCAGGGTGCATGTGTTGGCCGCAACCGTTATAATATCCCATGAAAGTTAACGAAACGAGGGATAGACATGAGATATCGATATACAAAACGCATAAAAAGTAACAGTGTCGCAGTTGCAGGGGGATTGCTGGGGTTGGTATCGGTGCTCGGCCTGCTCTCGAATGCTGTATACCCTGATAGCTCTGGTGCAACGCCCGGCTTAAGTCACCATTCGGTTTGTTCGCGGTCAGCCGGAGCAAAAGCGTACTGTCATGCGCAGATCGTAACTCGTGCGAAAGACGGCAAGCCACTGGCCACTGTCTCGTACAGCAGCGGGTATAGGCCGCAGGACCTGCAATCGGCCTACGCGTTGCCTGCTGGTACCAGCGGCTCGTTCGTCTGGAATAACCAGACAGTCGCGATTGTTGATGCCTATGATAATCCCAATGCGGCCAGTGATGTGCTTGCTTACCGCAAGCAGTTCAACCTGCCGCTGTGCGCGACAAGTAACTCTACGCCGACGGTGAACGATCTTGTCGGCTGCTTGTTCAGCAAAGTGAACCAGAGCGGACTGGCGAGCCCGCTGCCGTCCGGCAATACCGGCTGGGGGCAGGAAATCGACCTGGACATCGAGATGGCTTCCGCGGTCTGTCCGGATTGTAGAATCTTATTGGTTGAAGCGAACTCCAACTACTTCAGCGATTTAGGCGCGGCAGTGGACCGGGCCGCGGCGATGGGCGCTAATACTATCTCCAACAGCTACGGCGGTTCGGAATTCAGCAGCGAGACGAGCAGTACCTACGACGGCCACTTCCATCATCCCGGCATTGCGATAACGGTCAGCTCCGGCGACTCCGGTTACGGCGTCGAGTACCCGGCCGCATCGCAGTACGTCACGGCTGTCGGCGGCACGTCGCTTGCCCGTAATAGCAATACCAGCCGCGGCTGGTCCGAGACAGCCTGGAGCGGTGCCGGCAGCGGCTGTTCGGCGTACGAACCCAGGCTCGGCTGGCAGCCCATAGTCGGGGCGTGTACTCACCGCATCGTGGCCGACGTGTCGGCTGATGCCGACCCGAACACCGGCGTGGCCGTCTATGACAGCTACGGATCGAGTAATGGCGCGAACTGGTACATCTTCGGGGGCACGAGCGTGGCTTCTCCGATCATCGCCAGCGTATACGCGCTGGCCGGCAATGCGGGCGGGTCCGCACCGTCCATCACGTACGGCGAATATCCCTACAGCCACACAGCTAATCTGTTTGACGTAACATCCGGCTCAAACGGCCGTTGCGCCAGCCGGCGAAATAGCGCCAACCTTGCGCTCTGCACTGCTATTAGCGGCTATGACGGCCCGACCGGCCTCGGCACTCCGAATGGTGTTAGCGCATTTTAACTCCCAACCTACGAGCATTTGGCGATGCGTTGCAGTTTCGCCTATAATCTTATTGTATGAGTCCCCATCGTTTGCTCCGGGAGCTCTTGCAGCCTAGCTTGCTTGGCGTCTTCCTGTACATACTTGCGAGCGCCGCGATTTTGACTGCGAGTACTGCTTCGTCGATCATTGACCAAGTTACGCTTCCGGAAAACCGCTATTACTTCGGCCAACTGTTCCATCAGTACACAGGCGACGCGCTCAGCCGTCTGGACGGCGTCGAAACGCTTGGCAGGATGACGATTTTTCTTGTCTGGGCTAGCGCTGGCGCGGCGGTGTATATAGTCGTGTGGCTGCTCATCAATGCGTATATTGCTTTACATAATGACGTGGTGATCGGCACGACGTATACGAGTATCAATACGCATGGACACGCCAGGTACTGGGGCGAACTTACGGCGCGCGGTTTGTTCAGAGGCTGCGCCATGGTCCTGATACTGCTGATCGCGAGCGGGGTGATGCAGG
Source organism: Candidatus Saccharimonadia bacterium (assembly GCA_041487535.1). Lineage (GTDB taxonomy): Bacteria > Patescibacteriota > Saccharimonadia > Saccharimonadales > UBA4665 > JANWHZ01. The sequence goes on along the minus strand of JBGPNM010000044.1, from coordinate 4,965 downwards.
TGTGGTTTCCGCTGTCCATCACTATGTTCAAAGTATGGTCCGGCGACTTCATCGTCCCGATAAACTGGGTGTATCTGTTGGAAGCTTTTGTGGGGTGGATCCTTGTGTTCCATATCCTGACTATATTGCTCCGTCTGGTGCTGCTGCGGACGCGGGTTTTCGGGTCTGACAGCTACGCATAAAGAGCTACCGGGTGTGTGATAGTGAAGGAATCGAATGTGCGGCTCTGGGGGGCGCACTGGTCATTCTTATCGATGCCGGAAGGCGGGTACGCGCGCGGTAAGCCAAGTACGCAGTCTGGCGGCAGAAGACGCTAGTTCTTGCCGCCATTCGTAGGCGCCGTAGGATAGGGCGCCTACGACTGCCAGCGCGGCGATGATCCACGGGACAGGTGCGGTGGTACTTGCGACAGTCTGGACATCACTCACTGTAGCCGGGCTGGTGCCGAGGTCTTTGCGGCATCGGTTGGTAAGTGGATTGCGGGTTTGGCCGGTGGCGCAGGGCTTGAGCGTAGTACTGGCACCGAGTACTTTCCGGCAGCGGTTAGTGGCTGGGTTGCGCTCCTGGCCGGCTTTGCAGGGCTGCAACGATGAACTGTCTGTGGTTGTTGAGCGGCACCTGTTTGTTTCGGGATTCCGGTATTGCCCGGGCTTGCATTGCTGCAACCCAAGAATATCAACGATAGTGCGGCACCGGTTCGTTGCCGGGTTCCGTTCCTGGTTCGCCCTGCAGGACTTTAGCGCGGACGCAGCCGAACCACTGTTGCGGCACCGGCCGGTCTCACTGCTGCGGTATTGTCCGGCCGGGCAGGCGGCCTGAGCGGTGAGTGTGTTAGCGGTTCCTGGCGTTGGCTTGTAGGTTTCCTGCCAAGTGTTGCCAAAACGTGCCCAGGCAACGTCACTGGCGATGGTTCCGGGGTAGGCGATGTTCTGCAGTTCGTCGGTGCGCGACAGGAGCCAAACCGATCCGCCGGACGCATTCGGCAGGGTCAGGCCGGTTTTGTCGCTGTAAAATGCGCGGTAGGTATGCGTCTCCAGGATGTTGCCTGTAAGGTCATAGGCCTTCTTGTTGCCGGTCGTTTGCAGCGAGCACCCGTCGAGGGGAATTACGTCATCGGTAGGGTTGTACAACTCTATGAACTCGTGTCCTGTATCGGTGCCTGTAGGGTTCGACAGCAGTTCGCTGATCAGGACACCTTCGCAGGTCAATCCCGAAGTCGTGGGTTCGCTGCCAGCTGCAGGAGGTATTCCACCCGATGGGTCTGGGGTGGTAGATGTATAACCATTGCCCTGCGGCGTCGACGTGCTGGCTACTATGAAGTCCTGGGCGTTGTTGCCTGTGTCGTCCATCGTGCCATTGCTGGTTTTTCGTTGCAACGACTGACCAGGGTTGGGTGCTCTTGCGGCTATGGTTTCGACGCGCGTCGTACTGCTGCCCCAGCCAATCAAGTCGATCACGGTTCCGCTGCCGTTAACAATCTGTACTGACCCGCCGGTTTTGGCGAGCATGCCCGAGCTTTTCGTGTCAGTTGCTCCGAATAGGACATCGGCACCGCTGTAATAGCCGGCGTGCGCTAGTAGCAGGTAGCCATTAGCGTCCAACGTACCGTTCAAGGTTGCGAGCGTTGTGGTATTCTTGCCGCTTGCCGACGCATATTGCACGTTCCAGCCTTGTAAGAGCTGTGCCGTGCTCTTGGGGTTGTATAGTTCGATGAATTCCATCTTACCGTCCTCGGTGCACACGGTAACGTCGCTGACTTTACAGCCGCCGGTCTGAAGTTCGCTGATGAGCAAGGTAGCAGGAGTGGCCGGTGAGGCAGCCAAGGCGAAGGGATGGCTCATGAGCGGCAACGATGCGAACAGACAGGTTATGAACAGACTTGCGGTTTTTCTCATATTACACACTTCGCACTCCGCAACCTGCGGCGTCAGCGTCTCCGCTCCGATGCTCCCGTACCACATATGTACGCTCCGCTTCGGCGCTCGGCTCTTCATTGCATCTCACCAAGCGCGAAATGTGTGTCATGGCTACCCTCCGAACGTTTTACATTGCTGGCATTGTGCCAAAGGGCACAGCGAGTTGTCAAGAGTATTAAAAAGTGTTAAAGCTTATGCTTCGGGGTAGCCTAAATTCTAGTCTCTACTAGAACACCAGCTGTTCAGATATATACCTTTCTCTTGTGCCAACTGTTCTGAGCAAAAGTAGTTCAGCGCTGTCGGCTAAAACGTATTAGTCGGTTATGCCATTCGGCACTGTTCGTCCCTTACTTCTGCTAAGTATTCCAAATAAAAGCAGAACCCCTATTGCTAAGAAAATACTAATAGAGACCCCGGCGAGGAAGAACGAGAGATGGCCGCCTGAAGACAGGCTCCCGGCTAGAGGTGCCAGCAAAACATAGGGAAGCTTTTGGAGTAAAGCAAGCGTGGATAACGTCGTTGCCCTGTGCGAGGAGGGCGCCTCATGCTGCACAATACCGTTCAGCCATGGCTCAACCAGCCCGTTAACCACATATATCGCTAAAAATGCTAGGATGCCAAACGCGCCAATTGGAAAAGATGCTGCCAGGAATCCCCCGCCCATGATTATTGCAAGTGTTATGAGCCCAAGCTTCTCCCCAAACAGCTTTCTTAACTTACTCAGTTGCGTGAGGGCCACCACTGCGATTACCCCTGCAACGGCGTTGATTACTGCCTGTGAGTTTGCCCGAAACCCAAACTTATCAAGAACCAGTGGTTTGATAATCCCGACATCAAATGCATATCCTGAACCTACTATTACTAATGCCATAAAAGCATATAGCCACATGTGACGTCTCAGGATGTACTTCATTCCTTCGATATTTTGTTTTGCATAAGTGCCTATGCTGAGTTTTTCTCTTATCGCTGCAACTTCTTTTAAGGATGAGGCTACAAAAAAGGCTATCAAAACACCGAGCCCAGATAGTATAAAGGGCAGCCTAAAATGTACTGCATATAGAACGCCTCCGACTAAGTAGCTCAGGATGATTACCGTGTGCATGATCTGGTATTTGCGAGCAACTACTTTTTCCCATCTGCTGGCGGTGCCTTCGGATTCTAGCGAATCGTAAACGAGCGCATCGTCCGCGCCGGATATCAGAGCCATACCAACGGTAAATAAGAACAAGCCAAGTAAAATATGTAGGTATGCGTGTGCGAATCCTTGCACGATAGAACCAAGCGCCACCATGAGGAGGCCAACCCGTAACAGGTTCTTTCGACCAAGCAAATCTGCCAGCGAGCCAGCCGGTATTTCTGTTATCAAACCAGCTCCAAATACAAGGCCATCTAGTATACCGATCTGTCTATCCGACATGTAGAGCCTATAAAAGTACAGCCAGCTTCCGGTAAAAAACCAGAGGTTGGTTAGCCCTGTCAGTAGGTATAACTTCCTAACATTTTTTGATGCGTCAGAGTTCAATGGTGTAGCGCTTGGTTACTCGTAGTATTTGTCTCTATAGTAACAGGTCTTAGGGGCTAACGTGCGCATCGGTTGATATTAGTGTCTAGCATCAAGTCCGTACGGCTTGTTTGTTACTTGGCTAAGAAAGGAGCGTTAATCGTCCCCTCCTCAATGAGGGCATAGGCTTCTTCCAGCAGTGGATTGATCCTGTCCCAGTAATAAATACCTATTGCCTCTATGCCAAGGGGGTGTACATTGCTTAAACCTACATACTTTTTTGATGGCATAGGGCAACTGTTGCATATCTAAACTGTTTATGCGAAGTGTCCTACTATATTTCAGAATTTCCGAGCGGCTGAGGCGTCGCTGCTGCGAAAGTCATAGTGTGTTTTGCGCCACAAAAAGATTACCGCCAGGATAAGGGCTGCGTAACTGGCAGTCAGGATGACTGCTGTGATATGCAAATCATTCTGAGCACCGGGCCAGGATGCAATCCAACCGACTACTGAGGTCATGTACCGTAGCACAAGTGCCGCCGGTAAGCCGGCTATATGGGCGATGCCCGGCACAAAGCAGCCGGCGATGCCTGCCGCGAACGTAAGTAACATAGTGAGCGGAACAAGCGGCAACACAAGAAGGTTCGCAAGCAGCGCATAAGCCGAATAATGACCGAAGGTAAAAATGATGATGGGCAGGGTGGCGAGCTGGGCCGACATCGTATCGACAATAATTTGCCGCAGTACGCCCGGACGGGCCGCTCCCCAAAAACAGCGGTTGACGAGCGGAGCCAGCACGATAACACCTATGAAAGAGGTGAATGACAGGTACCAGCCGACGTCGCCCCAAATGTACTCCGGGTTGATGACTGCCGTGATAGCAGCAGCGAACGGCAACAGTACGAGCGGATGAATTTTACGCCCGTAATACCAGGCGGCCAAGGAAAGACCGGCTACCAGACCGGCGCGCGACATCGAGGGGCTTAGGCCGGTAATGGCCATGAAACCGGTGATCATGCCTCCAGCCGAAAGCAACGCCAGGTATTTTGAAACACGCGCCAACAACCGGCGGGCCAATCCTACCAGGATGGTCAGGTTATAGCCGCTGGCGACCACGACATGCGTCAGGCCCGCTACTTTCATCTGGTTGTCCAAATCTTGGGGCAACGTGCTGTGCTGGCCGGTCAGAAAGCCGTTACCCAGGCTGGCCTGTGGCTCTGGAACTGCTCGGCGCACGCCTCCAGCGAACCAATCACGCAGCTGCAGGCCGATATCACCGGGATGCGGCCGTGTTATGCGCACTACCTGCGCACGAGGCATACTGGCGGGCAGGCTGCCGAAGCCGCGCGCCAGCTTGCCCTGGACCATCACTACGTCGCTGCGCCTCACGTCCGCCCGCGAGCTCGTACTCACCCAGACACGGCCGCGCAGGCGGTGCACGCCTACTATTACACTCTTTAGCGTCAGACGTTGGTCGCCATGTGGCCCGTAAGTCGCATCTTCGCTGACCGTGCCCTGGAGTTGTAGGTAGCTGCTGAGCAGCGGTGTG
>JBGPNM010000043.1:0-10266 GCA_041487535.1 Candidatus Saccharimonadia bacterium | reverse complement strand
TTTAGACACTGCTTGTATTACTCTTACAGACGACACATAAAAGGTAGGGCGTCGGATACCAGACAATACGGCGGGCTTGTTGCATACCGGCGACCGCTAAAAACGAAATCCTAAACTTGACCGTCATGGTATTATTGGTAAAGTAATACCAAAATAAAAAGGAGTAACTTATGGATCAAGACTTATCGAGTCAAGACGCGCCGAAAGACACGGACCCGACGCCAGACCCCCCTGTTCAAGATCTCGGAAATAGCGGTGCGGACCCCAGCCAGGCGGCGTGGGCGCAGCAACCCCCCAGCAACATGCCGCCGCAGCCCATGGGACAGCCTCCCGTAAACCCGCCTAACGACGACGGACTTGCACAAGATGCACCCGCCGACGAAGACGCTGACGACACCCAGCAAGCCGTATAGGTACTCAAACCCAGCGAACGAAAGCGCTGCCTTATCCGGTAGCGCTTTTACTGTTGCCCTGCGGAATTTTACGGACGCGCAGCCGGCTGATGCTTGGGCAAGTGGAATAGTTAACTGTGCAATAGAACGTCACAGTCCATACTCCTACAGTATTAACGCAGGAAGGAGGTTTGGCATGCATAGCTGGAAAGAATTCCACGACTACATAAAAGACCGCCGCGACACCAGAAGACGGCTCAGTGAAGGCAACCGCAACTTCTGGTAGCTGAGCACTCACACTTCAAGCCCGTTTATATCTAGTAAGAGGAGGACGCCTATGTTATTAGCAATCGCAGGGATATTAGTCGTCTTATGGCTGCTTGGTTTTATTGGCCACATTGGCGGAGATTTTGTACATATCGTACTTGTCGTCGCGCTGATCGTCGTCATCTATCACTTCCTAACGCGCAGCCGGACGACCGACTAGCTACCGTTCAGCCACAATGAGGCTGGCACAATCACCCCATATCTGATAGGCTGTGAGGTACGTGCGCCCGTAGCTCAGCTGGATAGAGCGTTGGTTTCCGGTACCAAAGGCCGGGGGTTCGAATCCCTTCGGGCGTACCACTACAATTTTACAACGATCAAGACACTTCTTTGCTGTAAAGCGACTATTCTCTCAACATATTCAGTACAGCGTACGTTGCCTTCTAGCCTTTTTGACTTTTATTTCATTTAGCGTACACTAAAAGTGTAATAATAAGGTACACTACTATGATAACTACGACTGCTAAGAAACTAAGAGAGAATCTCAGCGAATATCTTGACAGGCTGCAACAAGGCGAGGAAATAGTAATTATTCGCCACTCTGAGATAATTGGCGTATTAAAGCCCGCTAAGGAATTACGAACCAGTAATGGTACTAGCGTTGCGGCGATGTTTGACCGCAATAGAAAGTTTTTTGAGAGTAATAAAGATAAGGTAAGTGACCTGCTCGACGCGAAAGAGATTTACCACCAAGCACTGGATGAGCAGTATAAGTAATGGGGCGCTCATTAATTGACGCGAACGTATTGCTTGAAATTTTGTTCGCGCGTAGATTATCAGATAAGTGCGAGCAATTACTTAGCGATTCGTCCAAGGAGTACGCAATTAGCGCCTTAACGCTCCATATTATTTGGTACATGGCAGAGCGCCATAAACTTTCGTCCGCTCATATAATCGATATGCTATCGGTACTTACCGTACTACCGCTTACCGAAGATGCTATTACGCTCGCAAACAAACGATACGACAGAAAAGACTTCGAGGATTGTTTACAGGCAGCCTGTGCCGAGACAAACGACTGCCAAGAAATAATCACTATTGATAAGCATTTTCAAGAGTATAGCCACACGTCGCTACCCGCCCTAATGGTTGAGTAACCTATACAATAGCCGCTACCGTCATCCTCGAAAGCCACCCTAAGCTGATCAATCCAAATAAAAGGCGCTCGAAAGAAACTGCACACGGGGCACCATACAACTTTTACAACAATATTACCTTACTTCTGCGGACGTGGTTGGCTCTCTGTTTGTTTACTAGTCTTTCGGTTCCTAACGTCCCTAAAGACCCTTTCATAAAAGTCGCTCAGGAAAGGATCGGCAGCACATAGTATTTCTAATTTCTCGAAATATCCTTGCGCGCCCGGGCCGTCATCAACTGTCTGCTGGTTTTTCTGGATAACGCACTCTAATTTATCGACAGCCTTCACATACCGAGCTTCGGGTGTCGACTGTTCTTCAAATTCTTGCCATAGTGCATACAACCCATCTCCGGTGCTACCGCCAAGCATCTGGCGCATCTTGCTGAACGCCGCCCGTTCAGCAACGCTCTTTTGGATAGTGACGGACTCGGTTTGTTGAATAGTAGGAATATCACCCGTCTCGACCTCGCCAAGGTCATGTACTAGAATCATCTTTACTACCTTTTCAAGGTTTAGATCCAAATGCACATGCGCCGATAAAACAGCTGCCAACACAGCGGCGCGCCACGAATGGTCTGCCACGCTTTCCTGCCGGCTGTTAGATAGCCAGGAATTGCGCAGCTCTCTCTTCAAGCCTTCACAGTAATAAATGAATGTAAGCAGTTCGTCTACAGATTCCATAGGCCAAAGTATAACAGAGCTTGGCACTCTCTCGATTATTCGGCAATGGCTACGTGAGTTGCATATCGTGGCAAACCACCGCGTCGCGCAATAGTGTATGCCGCTCTGTCGGTTTTATGCGGTTTTGCGGCGCTTTTATACGGTTTGCTTGCCTCTCATCGCGCACTCGACTTTCTAGTAGGTATGCTATTTATTATAGCTGGGCTACTTGCAGGATACGCTGCCGAGACAATAACAACCCTGCTTAGTTCCGACGGCACTATTGTCATAACGTACGTACGAGTATTCGGACATAAAACCTGGATCAGAAGATTAAACCGATCAAATATTCAAAAAATAGATTACGTTAAGTCTTTCGACGATACTTCATCATTCGGAAAATGGCGTCGCCTAAGCAGTATTTACCTCAATGTAAATTTTAACGAGCAAATTGAAATTGACAGCAGATTAGGCGGAACATGGACGTTTAGTAAACTTGGAGTTCCAATCATTAAGGACAGTACTCCTTTAGACGCCGAAGCGAACGAAATTGCCACATTTCTAAATGTACCGCTAAATATCATAGACGTGATGAGATTAGCAAATGGCATTAAGAACTTTTATAACCCCCGCGATAAAATGCGGCCCATCTTACAACGCCCAACGCAACAACAATTAGACCATGAGTGTGATAACCCTGCCGCTGAGTCTGTATCTGGTCATTCAGTTGGTCAGTTGGCTAGATAGATTCCCTTTGGTTAACTGCCCAGCACGCACTCAACATGGTTCCAACTTCGTATACAATGCTGCAGCAATATGACGCTTAGAAAAGCTCCCTTGATTGGGAGCTTTTCATTTATTGATCGGTGTATCGGTTTCAACCTATGTCCGAAGAGGTAGACTTAACGGGACAAAATGTGCCGTTTTCTTGATAGAAATGACGGTTATAACCTTTGACGAAAGAGAGATGTACTGGGTCGAATAGGTTATAGTTGTATCTGATGACGAAGTATCCGGAGTTTAGAAAAGCACTGCAAGACTGGCGTAGGGCTGCACTCAAGAAGTTGTGGAGCAATGCAGATCGCAGTCTTATCAATTTAGGTATGGAGCGTTGGCGACGAGATAGCGACGGTCATATGCGACGACGTGCTGCTGTCCAATGGGATTTCCGCATTGAAGACGAGCTAAAGCAATTGCCAGAGTGGTTAAGACTGGTTCAGACAGCGAATGAAACCCCGGATATTGCTAAACATCTCAATAAGCTAGTAGGTAGTGCGTCATCAAAAAGAACAATGCAACTAGACCAAATTGCGCACGCATTCCTTAGAAAACCAGAAGTTACCGCGGCTGGCACTCAAGTTGAGCTAAAACCTGACTCGTTTGCAAAAGACTACACTGAATTTGAGAGCTTTATCGCTGAGGATAAATACACAGCGATAACGGTCTGGCCAATCAATGGACTGCGCGTAGAGAAACCACTGCGTATTAACGAGCATGTACTTATAAGGCCGCTTACAGATGAGGAGATATCTGACTGCATCAGTTCAGGCATCATAAACGTTAATCAAAGTTATGGTCTAATCTCAGATAGGGAAAGTCAATACTGCGGTTTGGAATATGCATCAAAACAGCAAAAGCTCATTGGTGACGTTGAGTCGAGTCTGGACGAGTTTAATAAGCAGGAGCAAGAAAAAGCGCAGCTCTTGCAAGATGTTCAGATAGTTGCTGCTTTACTTGGAATTACTAACATGCGTTTCGGAGGTAGAGCCGAAGAGTCACAAGGCTGGCCGTCAGGATTTCATATGTACACCACTGGTAGCGTTTCCACCACGTCTCATGTAGCTCGCTTCAATCTTACTGTGATTGACCAAAAGCAAGCGAAAGCCTTCAAGCGAACATGGAACCTAATGTTTGCTGGGGAACGCCCAAAAGACCAAAGCTTATACCTCGCTACGCGTCGTCTTGCCTTTGCTGAAGATCGAATTCAGGAAGATGACAGACTGCTGGATTTAATGATTTCTGCTGAGGCTTTGTACCTAAGTGACACGGGGTCACCACAAGATAAAGGCGAATTGAAATTCAGGCTTGCTCTAAGGGCGGCAAGTTGGGCCGACCCAAGCAAGATCAGTATGACTAAGACCGAAGTCTACAAGCTGATGAAGAACGCCTATGATGCTAGGAGTTCCATTGCGCATGGCGGCATGCCTGCGCCTAAACTGCTTGGACATTTGGGTCAAGAAGTCACGTTACACGTATTTAATAAGGTTGTTGAATCCGTTGTGCACCAAGGTATTCTTAAGGCTGTTATAGCAACTGCTAAAACAAAAAATAAAAAGTTTAATCCCGCATGGGAAGTTAATCTGCTTAAAAAACTTTCGCGCTAAGATCGTAACATCGTTATACTTTCAGCAATAATGCTGCAGCAATTATATAAGCTCAGTTTATTGCGAAAACTTCACGATGCGCCGCATGCGCATATAAATGAGGCAAGTATGTCTGACGCCGAAAACCACAGCAAAGAAATCAGCCAGAGCCTAGAGGCTGCATACCAGGACCCGCGGCGGTTTGGTGATCCGGCTGAATATAAAAAACAGCGCCGGTACCATATTAAACACGCCCTCATATGCATAGTCCTCGGCGTTATCTTCCTGGCTATAATGCTTCCAGGAGATAAGTCGTATCTCGGTACCAATCAAGGGCGAGGCGGTCTCGCTGTCCTTATTGTTGGATTCGGTTTACCTCTATACGGATTGTATGAACTGGTTACGATCGGAAAGATCATATCCCGTGAACTGCGGGCACAGCTGGTCTGGCTCAATCCAGAACTAAAAGCGCTGGCACCTACCTGCGCGTAAGATAAAGCGGCAACAGCCGCTCCGAACGCGCATTCTGATTGATGCCGTCATCGTTGCAGTCTCGGTGTTCGCTTTTACAATATGGGCATTGCAGCTCGGGGCGAGATAGAGCGCTGCTACTCTCCGCATCGAAATATGCAGAGTGGACTCTTGCTGCATTTAAACACTTCGATTCCGGCCGGGCTGCTATCCGTTAGACATTAGCTGCTTCGTTATCGCGTTCATGTTCGAACAGAGTATCGGCGGCGTGTTTTGTCAACTCTTCACGTAGTCGTATAAGCTCTTCAAATTCGGGATATTGTTCCCGTAAGTGCTCGTTGCGTACTGACTGTGCGGTAAGCAACTGTTCGCGTGTGGTGAGTGTCCGTAAATTCCTTCCGCCGTTATGGAAATGCTGCAGCAGCGGCATGATCTTATCCAGTACCCTTATAAATCGCGCTTCCGGGACTAACTGCTCTGCATACTGCTTAACCACTCCGACAAACAGCGGTGACTCCGCGTAGTCGCACGCCAGCTGCTGTAACGCCAGGCCCTCGCGTTGTTCTTTCGCCGGCATATCTACTGCATGGTAGTTATATGTTGGCGTATCCCCCACATACGCTTCGAGTAAATCGTGGATGGTCGCAAACCGCGCTACGAGATTGGCATCTAGGTGCGGAAAGTATTGTTCGGCGATTATAGGACCGACAATCGCGAGCATATTGGAATGTTCCGCTACGGTTTCCGCCCTGCCATCCTTATGGTCGACGTTAGTCCTATTTTCCAAAGCCAGCTGCTCAGCTAAACACGCAGCGCCCAACACCGAGTTGCCGATGTCGGAAAGGCCGGGGGCAACACCAGGTGCTTCAAACTTAAATATGGGCGGGCCGGAATTATACATCGTACTTTAGAATTATAATGTTTTTCCACGGAGTGTCGAATAAGACGTTGCGATACGTCCCACCGACACGCATCAGTCAGCCAGGGCAGCACGTTTTCGCTCAGCCTGCCGATTGTTCCAAGGGAACATGCAACAACTGACTGCTCCGGCTACAGCCGTAACAGCCATTCGGCCGGCGAGACGAATCCTAGCGGCACCCGCCCAGCCCATAGGTAGCCGTTCGGCGATAAGGTTATAAGCTCTAGTACCTTATTGACTTACTTGCAACTTTAATGTATTATTTAGTCAATATTACGGACACATTTACGGAGACTGTGCATGCTTAAGAAATTCGCCGCTGTGGCACTGACAGTATTACTTAGTTCCCTGCCCCTATGCGGAGTTGCGCACGCAGATACGAACGCCGCAAACCTTATTACTAACCCGTCGATGGAAATAGTCCAGGATGCGGCTACACCGCAGAGCTGGGCACCGGGAAGCTGGGGCGCCAACACATCTACCTTCAGCTATTTAAACACCGGCCACACCGGCACGCAGAGCGTCGAAGTTCAAACTACCCAGCACACCGATGGCGCCGCAAACTGGTACTACGCCGACATACCCGTCGTTGCCGGCCAGGTTTATGAATACAGCAATTGGTACCAATCCAACGTTGATACCGAAGTTGACGCTGAAGTCACGATGAGCGACGGCACCACCCAGTACTTTTACGTCTCTACCGTACTCGCAAGCGCCAACTGGGCACAGTTTAAAACCACCTTTACGCCGCCAGCCGGTGCCAAAAGCATAGCCGTCTACCAGCTCCTAGCCAAAGTTGGCTACCTAATAAGTGACGACTACAGCCTGAGCGCCTATACTGCTTCGCCGTTCAACCGAGCTTTGGTTAGTATTACCCTTGACGACGGTTGGGAAAACCAATACGTAAATGCCGCTCCTAGTATGGCCCGGAACGGACTGGCCGGTACGTATTTCGTCATCTCCGGGTCGCTTACCGACCCTGCATATATGAACGGCAGTCAGGTGCAGGCGCTCTACGCATCCGGAAATGAGGTCGGCAGCCACTCCGTCACCCACCCCGACTTGACCACCCTATCGCCAGCGAATTTGACGGCGGAGATGCAGCAAAGCCAGGCTGCGCTTCAGAGCCTAATTGGCGCCCCTGTCACCGACTTCGCATACCCGTTCGGCGCCTACAACAGCGCGACCATCGCCGAAGGTCAGAAGTACTACGCTTCGCAGCGCACCATCAATCCAGGCTACAACACCAAGGATAGCCTTGACGCCACGCAGCTGAAAATGTACGAGGTTGACAGCAATATCACCCAGGCACAAGTACAGGCATGGGTGAACGGTGCTATTGCCGAACACGCTTGGTTGATCCTGTGCTATCACGAAATCGCTGCCATTCCAGCCGACCCGTCTGACAGCCAATACACGACCCAGCCGGCTGACTTTGCTGCCGAGATGGCATTTATCAAGAGCACCGGTGTTACCGTCGCAACAGTCAGCCAAGCGCTGCAAGAAGCCGAGTCCCAGGTCACTACGACCCCGCCGACCGGCAAACCGGGCGACTTTAATGCCGACGGCGCGGTCAATATCTTTGATATGAGCATACTACTCAGCAATTGGGGCAAAACCGGCGCTGCAGTTAGCCAAGGTGACGTAAATGCCGACGGCACGGTTGATACCCTAGACTTGTCAGCATTTCTCACTATCTGGAGCGCCCAGGCATAAGGGCCTAAGCAGGCTGTCTGTGATGGCACTCACAGTGACTGGAATTTGGCATTTACCACACTTCCGCGATAGTTTTGTTGCGTAATTAAAAGCCGCTGAGGCCGTTGGGTGAACCCAAGCCTGTCGGCCCGTCGTACCCTGAGCCTGCAGTACAGAGCGCGCGGATGGTTATGCCGCAGTTGCCGTTTGTACCCGTTACTATGTCAAATAAACTCTTGTGACGGGCGTAGGGCAATTCGCCGTACGCGAACACCTGTCGGCTACTGACGCTGTGGGCGAGAGCGTAGACGCTGGCGATAATCGGCGAAGCGGCGCTTGTGCCGCCGACCACAAACCAAGCCTGCCCAGGCGAACCATAGCTATCGTATACCGCCAAGCCGGTATTTGGGTCAGCCACGGCAGCAACATCGGCCACCGTGCGGTGCGAGCAGCCGCCAATAGCAGCTTGCCACAAGGGCCTCGTAATATAGTGCGAGCAGCCGCTGCCGGCACCGTTCCAAGCCGTTTCTACCCAACCGCGGGTCGTAGATGAGGTACGCTGCAGCGAAGTTCCGCCAACAGCGGTCACGAATTGTGAGGAAGCAGGAAATTCAGCGCCATAGCCAGAGTCGCCCGAGCTAACCGTAATGGCGATACCCGGATGATTGTAGTGGCTCTGCACCGTCGTCTCCGTGCTAAATTCCGGCCCGCCGTAGCTGTTGGATATTGCGGTAGCACCAAGACGCGCGGCGGTGTCGACGGACAGCGCCAGATTGTTCATAGAGCTGGAATTGGCCTCCACGAGCAGAATTTTGCACATCGGGCAGACGGCGGCGGCCATCTGTATATCCAGATCGATTTCCTGTCCCCACCCGGTGTCGCCTCGTGGTAAGGGACTGGCTTGCCCTTGCTGGTTCACTTGTGCAAACAGACAGCCGGTAAGGTCTTTGACGGTTGGCACAGACTTGCCGGACGAACAAAGCGGCAGGTGGAAGTACTTACGATATGCGAGTAAATCGCCAGCGGCATTCGGATTGTTGTAAGCATCGACAATTGCCACGGTTTGGCCGTTCCACACAAACGGCTGTCCCCGTGCCGGCAGGCCTGGCAACCGGTACGCGGAGTGAAGGTCGCTTGGACCCAACCCGTTTGCGTTCGCTGCAATGAGCGGATGGCCTGAGATAGCATTAACTTTAAGCTTGGCATAACACCGGGCCGTATATGCGGCGACTCTTGGGCAGGCTGAAACATATGTATTCCCGGCCGCCAGAGCGGAGGCCGGCCACAGGCTCACTGCCGCTATACTCACGCTTAACAGACTCCACGCTACATATTTGAGCCTTACAACCGCGCGTTCACGCATCGCTACCCTCCTTGTTTACTTCGATGCAGAAAGTATAAAACATGTTGCAATAAGTATGCTACTAACGCTTACCTCGGAGGATGATAAGAAATCGCCGTAAAGTAACGGCACGATCGTTTCCAAAAAAGTGCGTCACATTCTGCTATACTTCCGGCATGTTACATACACGGGACGGCTGGCAAGAGATTGTTTCTGACGACGGCAAATGGAAGTCCTACATGGTTATATTTATGGCGGGCGAGGCAAACGAATGGGACGGAATAACCGGACTGTTACCGGCAATCACGGCGCTCATTAAACGGCGAAGTCTAACCGATGCTTCGAGCATCAGCATAGGGTCCGGACATCTGACGGTAATCTTCCACGCCGCAGAAGACCAGGACTTACCGGATAGCTTCCGGGAGGCCGGCAAAGAACTGCTGGCGCTTATCGCGCCGAGTGATGGCGATCCGGCAGAACCCTCCCCCAACCCAAATGAGCCCTAACGCAGTAAACACCATGGATCACGCACAGTACCCTCGCGGCATCGAGGTAGTAGGAAGTATCGTCATTGAAAATAAGCAGGCCGAAATACTGCTGGTCCAATCCACGAAATGGGATGACAAATGGTTGCTGCCCGGCGGGCACATCGAACCCGGCGAAAAGATTCTTGATGCTTTGGTACGAGAGGGCAAGGAAGAGACCGGGCTTAATCTCAAAGGGATAGAAGTGTTCTATTGGGGCGAACTGATCGGCAGCCCCGATTTCCACCGGCCGGCGCATTTTATCTACTTTGACGTATACGCGACAGTTGCCGGGGGCAAACTAGAATTAGACCAATCGGAGTTAACATCATACCGGTGGGTCGACCCTGAACATGCCTTAGAACTGAACCTAGGGGAAAGTTACCCTGCAGTCATTAAAAAATTCATCGAGTATAAGGACAGACAGCGATAGGC
>JBGPNM010000042.1:0-10423 GCA_041487535.1 Candidatus Saccharimonadia bacterium | reverse complement strand
CTGCCTCGTCTACCATTACATAAAGTGCTATGAGATGATGTATACGTAAAACACGCATGTTTGTTTTTCCTGTTTAGCTATGCACTTTCAGGATAGCAAAACAGCGTGTTTTATCTTATGGGTGGGTTTCGAGATTCAGAGTATTCTCCCTTTCATTGGTTCAGTACTAGTTCGCGTGCTATTCTTGTGATATGAGCAAGCTAGAAGTAATCCATCTTGGCCATCCAGCTTTAAGAGCTAAATCAGTCGCAGTTACGAGTAAAGAGTTAAAGACTAAAAAATTTCAATCATTCCTTAACGAGCTTTGTGCACTTTGTGACGCCAATAATGGTGTTGGCATTGCTGCCCCTCAGGTAGGTATCAATAAAAGAATTATAGTTGTCCATGTTGATCCTAAAAATCCAAGATATCCTGGCAAAAAGCCATTCCCATTGACTGTCATTGTTAATCCTCGCGTCATAGAACGATCAAAAAAATTTGAAGAAGGCTGGGAGGGTGATCTGTCTGCAAGCCTACGTGGTATTGTTGCTCGTCCAGATAAATGCGTTGTAACGGGGCTTGATCGAGATGGCAAAGCTGTCCGTTATGAGCTTGACTACAGCTTCCATGCCCGAGTTTTCCAGCATGAAATTGACCACTTATCCGGTGTCATGATGATTGACCGCGTAAAACGAAAAGAAACTATTTGTGAGTTGCCTGAGTGGGAGAAATACTGGAAAGATCAAACAGTCGAACCGACAAAAAACTTTCAGCCGTCTGACATTTCCTAAGGATCTCATTCGTTAACTTCATCAAGCAGCTCACGTATTTCCTGGACATTACAATCGATATCTTTCTCGTCAAAAGTTATCTTAAGGAACTGCCTCCCCTGCCATTTCATTTGAACCCATTTAACTTCTTATATTCGGTTCCAAGCAGTCTAAAAGCAACATCTGTACGGCATACGGGACTCGAACCATCAGGTGAATATTCCGAATGGTCTTTATATCACAGTCTCCGGGAGTTTAAGGTTGTTCGCTAGGTTGGAAGCTCAACTGCGCACCCACCACAGTATCCCTGCACCTCTACCTGGTGTTCAATGGGACGGAACTCATGTGTAACGGCTAAACATTGTATAAAGTTTTCCAGCTCTCCCTCGCTGATCGGTATTACCCTACGGCACTTCAGGCAGGTTAAATGGTGGTGGTGCTCTGCAAATTTATCGCTAAGCTCTATTTTATATTTCCAGCCGATGTTTATCCGCTGCACGATGCAGAGTTTTTCGAAGAGCGTTACGATTCGGTAGGTACTTGCCCGGTCCAGACGGCCTCTGGCCCTGTCGTATAACTCGTACATAGTCATTGGTTCCTGATCGGTCAGCAGATCAAAAATCAGACGCCTTTGCTTCGTAACACTAAATCTATGCTCACGAAGTATTAATTCAAGCTCATTGGTCTTAGCAGCCATTTTGCAAATATAGCACTATTTGCAAACGATTTGCAAAACGGATAACGGTACCATTACTCTAGTCGTATACATCAATCCTGATTTGGGGCGTAAAGACGATGAAAACGAACACAGTGCCGAGAGTTATAACTGGATTATCAGTGTTGATCGTATTTGCTGCGGGTATTTATTGGTTAATCCGGCCTAGTACCAATAACAATACAGCAACTAGTGGTCAAGTTAACGTCGTAGCGGCTGAAAACTTTTGGGGTAATATCGCGAGCCAGCTTGGTGGCAGCCATGTCCATGTAACGTCGATCATCACCGATCCGAATGCCGATCCGCATCTCTACGAATCGAACGCCCAAAATGCCTCAGCCGTCGCTTCAGCAGATGTGGTCATCATGAACGGTTTAGGTTATGACGATTTCATGACGAAGCTGCTGAACGTGTCGAAGAACAGCGCCCGGCAAGTCTTAACAGTTTCGCAGATTCTTAATGCTCCGAAAGGCTCGAACCAGCATCTGTGGTATGACATTCCGAGGGTGAATGAAGTCGCACTGAAGATTGCCGGCGCATTCGAAGCGAAAGATTCTGCGCATAAGACCGGTTACGATCACAATCTGTCTGTTTTTGAACAGTCACTCCAAGGTTTGAACGTTTCCATATCTAGGATTAAACAGAAATATGCCGGAACGCCGGTAGCCTACACAGAACCTGTTCCGGGTTATCTGCTGGCTGCGGCTGGTCTTAATGTAAAAACTCCGGTGGGCTTCGCCAAGTCAATTGAAGACGGAGATGATCCGAGCCCGGCTGACACAGATGCCATGGATGCGCTTATGACAAACAAATCAGTAAAAGTATTGCTGTACAATGCACAAGCGACAAGCCCGGTGACAGAACATGTTAAAGCTCTCGCCAAACAAAACGGCATACCGGTTATAGGCGTTACCGAAACACTACCCACGAATGAACAGAGTTACCAGTCATGGCAACAGGACCAATTGAATCAACTGTTAACCGCGCTCGGATCGTAGGTAACGCATGAAGGCATCAGAAAATATCGTAGAAATATCGGATGGCACGCTTAGATTCGGAGACCGTACATTGTGGGAAAACCTGAGCCTATATATCAAACGCGGCGAGTTCATAGCGGTACTCGGCCCGAATGGTACCGGAAAAACGACCTTACTAAAAGTGCTGCTTGGTATCCAGCCGCTCACTAGTGGTACTGTGCGTGTGTCCGGAAATTTGCCGGGACAAAACAATCGGCATATCGGCTACATACCTCAGCAAAAGAATTTTGACCGCTACCTGCCGATCCGTGGAAGGGACTTGGTCGAGTTCGGGCTTAACGGCAATCGCTTTGGATGGCACAATCATAAATCAGCGGTTAAGCCAGTCAATGAGGCGATTGCTATGGTACAGGCCACTGCCTATGCCGACGTGCCTATCGGCCTGCTTTCCGGCGGCGAACAGCAACGGCTACGCATTGCTCAGGCGTTTGTCGGTAGGCCTGGTCTGCTGTTATGCGACGAGCCGTTGCTGTCGTTGGATCTGATATCTCAAGGAGTCGTTACGGATTTGCTGAATGACTACCGGAAACGCACCAAGGCGACGATTATCTTCGTGACGCATGCGATCAATCCTATCCTGCCCTGGGTGGATAGGGTGCTCTATATCGCAAGCGGGCAGTGGGTTATCGACAAACCTTCAAAAGTGCTTAACTCCAAAACGCTATCCAGACTTTATGGCAGCCCGATAGAAGTTGTGAAGATACACGGCCGGCTGCTGGTTATCGGGGCTGACGAGGCAATGCAGGTTGCTGGCGCGCACCACGAGGAAAATGCATGAACTTAGCTTTCTACGTATCCCAAGCGTTTGCGCAGCACGCCTTGCTGGCCGGAGCCCTGGTTGCAATAGCCTGCGGGCTCATCAGTCCGTTCGTCATCAGCCGGGGTATGTCTTTCGCTGTACACGGCACAAGCGAACTGGCATTTACCGGCGCTGCTGCCGGTTTGCTCATCGCCGATAATCCAGTAGCCGGTGCATACGCCGGTTCGCTTATTGTCGCCAGTGTCTTAGGAGCTCTAAGTACGAAAGAACGTGAACGGGATTCAACCATAGGTGTTATTTTAGCTTTTGGCTTAGGCCTCGGCGTGCTTTTTCTGAGTTATTACCATGGCTTCGCTACGCAGGCCACTAACATTCTGTTCGGCAATATATTCGGAGTCGGTACCGGCCAGCTGATTGCGTTGTTGATTGTAAGTTCCTCCGTTCTCGCTGCTATGCTGGTTATTTACCGACCGCTGCTTTTCGCGTCTGTTGATCCGGAAGTAGCACTAGCCAAGGGCGTGCCGGTAAAGCTTCTGGGCATAGCTTTCCTGTTTATTCTGGCGTTCACAGTCACGTCAGCTGCTCAGATTGTCGGTACATTGCTGGTCCTAAGTCTGGCAATCACTCCGGGTGCAGCCGCACAGCGGCTAGCGACGCGACCCTTTAGTATTACTATTATTTCCGTGGTATTCGCGCTAATCGCGAGTCTTGGCGGCATTTTCGGCAGTCTCGTTAGCGGGACAATCAAGCCAAGCATACTCGTAACGACGATAAGCTTCGGGCTGTATGTATTTGCTCGCGTAATTGGCACGCCTCAAGTTCGAAGACAAATCAGTAAACAGATTTTATAAAGCCGTCTATTTCAATAAACCGTATCATCTGAGTGACTAGATTCGCAGAACTGATTCTCCGCATTATCTCGCAACTGTCATTCTGCTAGAGTATGTTAAGGATACCTTCCCATAGTAGCTGATCATCAATTATCGCAAGTTTCCGGTGATGACCGCCGGTAAAAAGTACTGCGGTTCCGAGTTGTTGCAATGCAACGATTCCTTGCTCGGCCTGAAATCTATATTCCGGTTCATGCTCCTCAAGAGGTTTCGTATTAACTATCAGCCGTACGCCGCGTTTAGTAAGATTACGAAACGCAGGAAGCAGGATAGTCATGCGCTTGGTTGTAATGAATGGGCTTTCTATAACTGCTCTACTGTTAGCTTTCTTTAAGTCATCCGTAAAACTGCATAGAAACCGTCCTGGTTAAATAATCGCGACAATGTGATAGAACTTTCCGCATTGTCCAATTGTAAACGTTTGCAGACCCTAAACATTACCCGGCTCGACCGAATATTCCGAAACCGTTACCGTGTCACCGTAGTAGGTAAAACCTAGCTGCTCCAACTTCTCAGCTACCAGAGTGTAATCTTCAAGCAGCTGGTGCCAAATAGCGGCAGTCTCCCCTGCCACAGAATCTCGTTAAATCTACAGAGGTAATTGAAATTTTTATAACAACGAGTCTGGTGCACATTGGCCTACGGTTCCCTGCCGTAGAAGCTTAAGTGTCATATTGATGCCCTGACGCAAGTATGCTAAGATGTAATCAAAGGAGATAAAAGGTATGCGTACAACCATCACTATCAACGACAAGTTATTTCGTCTGCTCAAGCTGCGTGCGGCCGATACTGATGAGAGCATCTCTCGGCTTGTTGAATATGCAATAAAGTATCAAGTGCTTGAGGACTTTGAAGATATTGAAGACGCAACAAAACGCGAAAATGAGCCAACGTACGCGTTCGACGACCTAGTGGTGCTATTCAAAGCTGAAGGCTTGCTATAAGGCTATGGCTGCCGGCAAATATAAAGTACAGTACAGAAAGTCAGTCGAAAAAGATCTCCGTAAACTGCCAGCAGCACATCTAAAAGGCCTCGTCGCGAAAATCCTTGCCCTCGCTATTGATCCGCACCCAAGTGGCTCGGTCAAGCTGCGTGGTTCATCGGATCTTTTCCGTATCCGACATACAGACTATCGTATCCTTTACCGAGTACGCGATAAAGAGTTGGTCGTACTGGTCGTTAAAGTTGGCCATAGACGCGAAGTTTATCGAGACTTTTAAAATGTTTCAGCAAGAAGTTCGCGAATTTCTTGAATGTTAACTCCTTCGAGATCATTAAAAGTTATCTTAAGGGACTGACACCCTTCCCCAGCACAATGAAAGACTTCTTCGGAAGTCTTTTTTGTTTTGGTACAATTAGTTCATGAAACAAATTGAAGAGACATATATAATCAAAGCCTCTGTCGGTAAAGTTTGGCAAGCATTAACCGATGCCGCAGTTGCCGAACGGTGGGGTGCGGGTCCAGCTAAGTTTGATCTACGTGAAGGTGGAAAGTTTAGCTACTGGGACGGAGATATCCATGGGGTCAATACAAAGATCGTGCCTAATGAATTACTGGAGCAAGACTGGTTCGGCGAAGACCGGCCGGAGCTTAGCTATAAAGTTACTTTCAGGCTCAGTTCAGATGGCGAGTTAACGAAAGTTCAGTTGGTACACGCTGATGTACCAGACGAAGAAGCAAAAGATTTTGAAGATGGCTGGCGCGACTATTATTTCGATCCGATTAAAAAGCTACTCGAACAGTAAGTAAAGTTCTAACCTCAGCACAGCATAAGTGGTATTTAAGGAGCGACAATCTCGCGTATCTCCTGCATACAATACGTTGGTGCAGTCATTCTCTCCAAAGATTCCATGAAGGAACGTTCTCGTATATAGCTGATCCGGTTGATCATCTTCGTGCATTCTTCTTGGTCACAGACTGTCCGAGACAGTCTGTGAAGGTTGTTACACTAGGTGCTAGCATATTTCAAACGGCCACCCTGCAACCGTATTCATAGCCAGGTCCTTAGCGGCCGTCCAGTCTTTGGCGCCGGCGGCAAACATTGCTATGCGTAGGCCTTTTTTCCAGTTTTCGATGATGGCGAGTACAGCTTCAGACGAGTCCATCGCCGGCTTTAGGTATGGAACGGCAGCCGAAAAAAGATCCGCCCCGAGGGCTCGAGCTTTTAACCCGTCTACAGGACTTCTTATGCCGCCGCTGGCGATTACCAGTTGGTTATTTTGTAGTTTGGCCTGAACTGCTTGTTTGATTGCTTGGTCTGTCGGGATGCCGAACGACTTGAACCAGCGTGCAAAATTATCGTTATGCGACCGTTCGGCCTCAACCCACGCATACGACGTACCGCCGACGCCTGCCACATCGGTTGCCTGCACACCGATACCGAATAGAATGCGGGCCACTTCGCCGGAAATACCATGTCCAACCTCTTTAACGAACACGGGCACAGCGACACTGTCTACCAGCTTTTGTATCTTGTGAATCAAATCCGTAAAGTCCGTATCCCCGCCTGGCTGCAGTGCTTCCTGCAATGGATTTACATGAAGATACAGCGCATCGGCTTGTACCATATCTACAATCCGGCGGTAGCTGTCGACGGTGTGGCCATAGTTGAGCTGTACCGCACCCATATTGGCCGCAATAAGAGCATTGGGCGCGTATTTTCTGACTAGCTCGAAGGTATCTTTGGCATCTTGTTTTTCGAGCCCGATGCGCTGGCTGCCTACAGCCAGCGCGACGCCGCTGTGCTCGGCCGCAAGTGCAAGGTTGGTGTTAATCTTACGCCCATGCTCCGAACCGCCCGTCATCGACGCAATAATTAGCGGCATCGACAAAATCTTGCCGCATAGCGTATACGAAGTATCGACATCAGCCAGCGACATTTCGGGAAGCGCGACATACGGCAATTGATACACGTCAAAAACAGATACGTCCGCCTGTGATCTGGGGTCTAAACACAATCGTATGTGATCGCCCTTTCTCGCTTCGATGTCTTGCAGGTTGCTGCTCTTATGCATGCTCATATATTCGTTTACCCGGCCAGAGCCGTATCTCTTTTACGTAGCAGTCCCATTGTAACAGCAGGTCTCCGGGCCAAGAAAAGACATAAAAATCTAGAATAGATGCGACAAGCGGTCGCGCATGGTGACGACGCCGCTGTGCCCGCTGCACGAATCCGGATCCGGCGTCACATCATAGTGGTGGGCGCTGCTCGGAATAGCCCTGTATTCCAGCTGCAGGCTGGTGTCACTTTCGCCGCCGTAGCTGACTAACAGCCTATCCTCGTCTTTAATAACGGTGTTGGTCAGGCCGCCCAGGCCGGTGTAGTTCTTGCCGTTTAGGATGAGGTTGAGCTTGTTGGTGCCGTTTGCTGCATACATGGTGCCGTCATTGCCCTCGATAAAATCCGGCCCAACAGTCCACCCAAGATTGGCAAAAAACTCGCCCCAGGTGACGGCGTGATCTTCAACGTGGACGACATTATTTATCTTGTCATGCATATGAACTCGCTGTGCCGGCGTCATAGCCTCCGCAGCGTTGGCAGAGCACATGGCGGATTCCTCATAATATTGGGGGCCTTTGAATTGCTCGCGCTGGCCATTAATGTAGAGTGCAAAATTGGCGTGGTAATGCACGCCTTCAGCCGGTTTGTACGTAGCGAAACGGATTCCGAGGATGACAAGTGCGCCGAATATAAAACAAACCAAAGCTATGAACCATCTAGATTTTGCAAAGCGTAGGCATTTTTCCATAGCTGCTCCCCTCTTATCTGTAATGCTTTACATAGTACTCCCTAGGGGTATACACTGCAAGCATGATCGCCGACATTAAGCAACGCGCCTTACACCGGGCTAAGATCCTGCAAGGACAACTGAGAGGCCTGGAGAAGAAGATCGAGAACGAAGACTACTGTATGGATATCATCACCCAGAGCCTGGCTATCCAGAAGTCACTCGGGTCTCTCAATAAGCTGATCATCGAAAACCATCTGAAGACGCATATCAAGGAAAAGTTTGT
This sequence comes from Candidatus Saccharimonadia bacterium, assembly GCA_041487535.1. GTDB lineage: Bacteria > Patescibacteriota > Saccharimonadia > Saccharimonadales > UBA4665 > JANWHZ01. Next base: position 2,256 of record JBGPNM010000042.1, on the reverse strand, counting down.
CTCCGGCGAAGATAAGCAGAGCGCAGAAGCCATCGGGGAGCTGCTTGATCTGTACGAGCTCGCGCACGTACGAGGAAATAGTTAAACTATAAGGAGGGACAAACATAATGATGTACGGATGGGGTTACGGCAACAGTTACGGATATAGTATATGGAACTTCGTATTCATGACCATTATGATGGCTGCCATCATAATTGGGATAGTTTGGGCGGTTCACTATTTTAGCCATAGCGGCGGCCACGGCCTAGGTCCGAAGGAAGACGCGCTCGATGTCCTTAAAAAGCGCTATGCGAACGGCGAGATAGATAAGAAAGAGTTTGCGGAGAAGAAAAAGGACCTGAGCGAGTAACGGAAAGGCCGGGATTGATGAGCGGTGTCTCTAACCTTATTGTTTTCAAGCATAACTCCTGACTCTAAAAATGAATCCTCCCCACGATAATCACACCGCGGATGACGGCACCGGCCATGATAAACACGCCGGCCACAGTCCGGGAATGTTCAAACGGAAGTTCTGGCTGAGCTTTGCGTTAACCATACCGGCAGTACTATTTTCGCCTGCCGTGCAGGACTGGCTTGGCCTGCACCTGACATTTAGTGGCAGCCAGTACATCCCTGCCCTATTTGGCGTCGTCATCTATATCTTCGGCGGCCTGGTATTCCTCAAAGGCGCCAGGGCCGAGTTAGCCGACAAGCAACCGGGCATGATGACGCTTATTTCCATGGCTATTTCGGTGGCCTTTGGGTACAGCCTGGCGGTTACATTCAAACTAGTGCACGGCATGGACTTTTGGTGGGAACTGGCAACGCTGGTCACGATCATGTTGTTGGGTCACTGGCTAGAGATGGCCTCGGTCATGAACGCCCAGGGCGCACTGCAGGAACTAGCCAAGCTGCTGCCGGATGAAGCCGAGCTTGTCGTCAAGGCCGGCACTAAAAAAGTCCCTACTTACGAACTAAAAATTGGCGACGCGATGCTTATCCGTCCCGGTGTTCAAGTTCCGGCTGACGGCGAGGTGGCCAAGGGCGAATCGGCTGTTAACGAGTCCATGCTTACCGGAGAGTCGAAGCCGGTGAAGAAAGTCGCCAAAGCCCAGGTGATTGCCGGTACTATAAACGGCAGCGGCTCGCTGGTTGTAACGGTAACCAAGATCGGCGGCAATACGGCACTTGCGGGCATTATGAAGCTCGTCGCCGAGGCTCAGGCCAGTAAGTCGAGAACGCAGATCCTGGCCGACCGGGCGGCGTTCTACCTGACCTTTGTAGCGCTCGGCGCGGCGGTTGTTACCGGGGTAACCTGGGCAGTTGCCGGCCAAAGCGCCGGCTTTATCCTGGAGCGAGTCGTAACGGTACTAGTCATCGCTTGTCCGCACGCCCTGGGTTTGGCAGTGCCGCTCGTAACGGCTATCTCGACGACCCTGGCTGCCAAGCATGGCTTGCTGATACGGCAGCGGTATGCACTCGAGGCCGCTCGCACGGTGGATATTGTTCTTTTCGATAAAACAGGAACGCTGACTACAGGCGAGCAAGGTGTTATCGCTGTCGTTGCTGAGGATGACGAACAGGAAGTACTTACTCTTGCCGCGGCCGTCGAAGCCGAATCGGAGCACCCGATCGCACGGGCAATTGTCGCTGCTGCGCAAGAACGAAAATTACCAATCTTACCAGCGGTAAACTTTGCTTCGCTGGCCGGGCGGGGCGCGCGGGCAACCGTTGGCAGCAAGACTGCGTACGTTGGCAGCCCGCGCCTGGCTGAAGAATTGCGGGCGAAATTGCCGATAGCCATCAAACAGGCATCAATCCAAGCCTCCAAGGAGGGCAAGATTGTTGTCTACGTCATCGAAGGTACGGCAGTGCGCGGCGCGGTTATGCTGGCCGATGCCATCCGCCAAGAATCGAAGCAGGCAGTTGCCTCCCTTCAGGGCATGGGCAAACGCGTCGCCATGCTGACCGGCGACAGCAAGGACGTTGCTGCGTGGGTAGCTCAGGAGCTCGGCATTCATGATTACCGAGCCGAGGTTTTGCCAGAGCACAAAGCTCAAACCGTAAAGAGATTTCAAGCAGATGGCAGCAAAGTGGCGATGGTTGGTGACGGCGTCAACGACGCGCCGGCATTGGCACAAGCCGACGTCGGCATTGCTATCGGTGCCGGTACTGATGTGGCCATTGATTCTGCCGGCATCGTACTCGCTAGCAGCGACCCGCGCAGCGTCGCTAAAGTTATCAGACTCTCGCAGGCTACCTACCGGAAGATGCTG
>JBGPNM010000041.1:0-10537 GCA_041487535.1 Candidatus Saccharimonadia bacterium | reverse complement strand
TCTCCAATCTTCAAAAGTCGTATGGCGACACCAAAGCGGTGGACGGTGTTAGCTTTGAGGTAAAAAAAGGCGAGATTTTCGGCATCCTGGGACCCAACGGCGCCGGCAAGACCACGACGCTCGAAATGATCGAGACGCTCCGCAGTATCGACGGCGGCACGGCAACAATCGACGGCGTGGATGTGGCCACTGACCCGTACAAGATACGCGGCATGATCGGCGTGCAGCCGCAGACGCCGGGCTTCCAGGATAAAACGAAGCTGACCGAGCTTATCCAGATGTTTGCCGCGGCTTACGGCGAGCGGGTGAACCCGCGGAAATTCCTGCAAGAAGTTAACCTCGGTGACAAGGCTGACAGTTATGTAGAGAACCTGTCCGGCGGCCAGAGACAGCGTTTCAGTATCGTCACCGCCCTGGTGCACAACCCCAAAATCTTTTTTCTGGACGAACCGACTACCGGCTTGGACCCGCAAGCCCGCCGCCATCTCTGGGAACTGATCCAAGAGGTGCGCGGGCGGGGTATTAGTGTCATCCTGACCACGCATTACATGGAGGAGGCGGAAGTTCTTTGCGACCGCGTGGCCATCATGGACAGCGGCAAAATTGTTGCGCTCGATACGCCCCAAAAGCTCATTAAGGACTTACTGGCACGCGGTTTCAAAAAGAACCAACATGTCGAACAAGCTAACCTTGAGGACGTGTTCATCGATCTGACCGGAAAGGAGCTGAGGGCATAATGAGGCGTAAGTTATACACAGTCTGGGTGATGTTTATGACCAATATCCGGCGCGTCTTCCGCGACCGGACGGCGTTGTTCTTTACGTTTTTGTTTCCGCTTATCTTCCTGTTTGTCTTCGGCGGTATTTTCGGCAGGGACCAGAGCGTCTCGTTCAAGGTGGCGATTATCAATCATTCCGGCTCGTCATACGCCCGGCAATTCGTGAGCCAGGCCGAATCCGACGGTCAAAAGGTTCTGAAGGTGGACAAGGGCGTGAAAACCTGGGCGGCAGCGAACGAAAAGATGTCGCGCGGCGAGATCGACGCTACGATTGAGCTTCCGGCCGACTTCGGCACGGCCAAGCCCGGTCAGTCCATGCCCTCCGGCAGAGCGGTCGTGCACTACACCCAGAACAACGAGCAGGCCGCCCAAACGCTAACTTCGGTGCTGCAGGCGGAATTCCAAAGCATTAACGCCAAGTTAGTCACGACCAAGACGCCGTTTACGGCCGTTGCCAAACAGACCAATACCCGCAGCCTGTCGCGGTTTGACTACACCTTTACCGGCCTGCTCGGGTTTTCTATTTTAGGTATGGGTATCTTCGGTCCCATGAACATTTTCCCGGAGCTGAAGAAGATGGGTATTCTGCGCCGGCTGCACACCACGCCCTTGCGCGTCTGGCAGTATTTCCTGGCCACTATGATGGGGCAGGCGATTATCGGCCTGATGGCGCTGGCGCTGATGTTTGCTGTTGCAATCGTAATCTTTCATCTCAAACTTATCGGCGACCCGATCGAGCTGGCAGTCTTTCTGATCTTCGGCATCATCATGATTTTGGGTATCGGACTGAGCCTTGGCGGCTGGGCCAAGAACGAGCGGCAAGTGGCGCCTCTGGCGAACATCATTGTCTTTCCCATGATGTTTTTGAGCGGCACGTTCTTTCCGCGCTACGCCATGCCGCACTGGCTGCAGAGCATCACCGCCTTCATGCCCCTGACGCCCGTCATTGACGGCGCCCGGCTGATCGCCACCGAAGGCAAACACCTCATAGATATCGGGCCGCAGCTTGGCGTCATGGCCGTCTGGACGGTCATAATTTACATCATCGCCTTCCGCGTCTTCAGATGGGAATGACCATGGATTTGGCCTACATTCGCGCCCTAGCTGAAGAGTACGCGCTCAAGTACAACCCAGAGCAAGTGGCTCCGTTCCCTTATGAAAACATCCTTAAAGATAAGGATGACCTGGAGATCTACTTTGTGCCGCTTGAAGACGACACGGCTTCCGGCGTGACACTGTACAAGGACCGCTCGTTTACTATACTCGTTAATAATATTAAGCCAGAAACCCGCCAGCATTTTACGCTGGGCCATGAACTAAGCCATTACGTATTGCACCAAGCAGTGCTTAAAGAAGAGAGTGCCATTGTTGACGAAGACACTTCGCTCGATGGCTCAGGTATGCTGCACCGGCTCGATGATGCTATTACAACGAAGCTTGAAATTGAAGCCAACAACTTTGCTGCCAGCCTGTTAATGCCGATCGACCTTGTTCGTCGCGCATGGCAGGCAACCGAGAACGTGGAAGAATGCGCGCGCATTTTTAAGGTTTCAGTAGTGGCAATGAGCGTGCGGCTGGCGCAACTGGGCATGGTAAGCGGATAGTCTATGGCAAATCAAAGGTCTAAAACAAGCGGCAAAGCTTCGGTGGCTGACCGATACCTTCAAGTGCTAAGTCGAACACAGACGATGAAGCTGCCAATGACCTATCAGGTTAAAGCCGGGGGTGAGGAGCGTGATATTAATCAAGAGATTGCTCGCGCCCAAAAGATCAAGAACGACGATGCCGAGCAGGATATAAGCCTGAAACGCAAGACGCTCAACCGGCTGTTCATATTCTTGGGTGTCGAGACGGCCTGCATCTTCCTGCTTGCGTTTTTCCAAGCGGTCCATTGGCCGGGACACTTCCATCTTGAAGAATGGAGCTTCAAGCTCCTGATCACGGCGACAATCCTGCAAATCACTGGCATGCTCTACTTGGCGGTCCGCTATCTCTTCCCTAAGGGCAAGTGAGCAGGCTCTCGTGCTACGCATTGTGAGTGCTAAGTGACAAGTGGGGATTTATACAGAATAAAGAGCAAGTGAAGACCGTATTGTACTTTTACGTGTTCGCAAAAAAATACTATACTGCCAAAATGGGCGACAAATCCCAACCTAACCACATTGTATTCAGGAAGCAAGATTCCATAGGTGTAAATGATGCAGAAGACGATAAGCAGTTCCTGTTTGAATGCTTTGTTGATACGGGTGATTATGATGCTGTGCGAGACTTTAAGAGTGCAAGATGCCTCGTCTTAGGAAGGACTGGCGCAGGCAAGACTGCCTTGTTGACTAAGCTACAGAAGGACAACATGCATAAGAAGAATGTTATTGTTGTAAACCCAGAAGCTTTGGCGATGCATCATATATCTAATTCCACAATCATTAGATACATCTACGAACTTGGGATAGATATGAATACTTTCTTCAAATTACTCTGGCGACATGCATTGTGTGTTGAGATTTTTGACCAACATTTTAAGTTTACTACAGAAGAAGAGACCGAAACTTTGCTTGATAGGCTGCGTTATCGGTTCAGGAGAACTAATTCTCACCACCTGAGAGCCTTGAACTATTTAGCAGAGTGGAGAGATACCTTCTGGAAAAAGAGCGACGACTATGTAACCGGTATGATATCTAAAAAAGAAACCGAGCTAGGCGGGACAATCGGTTCCTCTGCATCAGTACTATCCGCAAAGTTGCTTGGAAAGGAGAAATTGTCAGAAGAACAAACCCAAGTTATCAAGCAGCGAGCACAATCAATTGTAGATGAAGTGCAAATGAAAGAGGTTACCGACTTATTGGCTATGCTAAATGAAGTGATCGAGGACCAGCAAAAACAATATTTTCTCGTGGTAGACAAGCTAGACGAGCAGTGGGTCGATGACCAGCTACGCTATAGGCTTATCAAGGCTTTAATCGAGACCGTTAGAGATATAAATCGCTTCGGCAACATTAAGCCGTTAGTTGTACTAAGAGCGGATTTGCTAGGGCATGTATTTGAGCTTACACAAGATTCAGGCTTTCAAGAAGAGAAGTACTCGTCTCTATACTTGCATGTCAGGTGGACTCGAAAGCAGCTGGTTGAACTTATTGACCGTCGTCTTACTTTTCTGCTGAAGTCAAGATACAAGAGTAAAGCAGTGACTCATTTGGATGTTTTGCCCGATAGAGTTAACGGTGAACATGCTATTAATTACATACTAGATAGGACACTAATGCGTCCGCGTGATGTAATTGAGTTTTTTAATATCATCATTCGGGAGGCTACCGACAATGATATCGTCACTGAGCGGATGGTCTTGGACGCTGGGCGAGTATATTCCAGGGAACGTCTAGATTCTCTTTACTACGAATGGCACGTTGATTTCCCTCATCTTAAAAAGTGGACTCAATTACTTCGTGAAAAGAAGCCAAGCTTTTTTGTAGACAGCCTCTCAACCGATGATCTTAAAGAAAAGTGCTTGGAGTATGCAGTAAATCATAGCGATGATCTAGGCAATGTAAACGATCGATTATATCGTCTGTCAAAAAATGTCAGTGAGGGTAAACTTGACCCTGAAGAATTTCGCAGCAATCTTATTCATATATTCTATTCGATCGGAATTCTGGGGATTCAATTAAGGGGGTATGATAAGGCAACTTGGTCTTACGAGATACAGAAAAATGTATCGGTGGAAGATATTGAATCAAGCACGATTGTTTGTGCACACCCATGCTTCCAGAGTGCTCTTAATATCTCGTAGCTATCCTAGCTCTAGGCCCGACTCGTGACCTGAACCGATTCACATAAGGCAGATGAGCTGCTACGCTGGAGTAATGGATCACATACCAGAAGCGGAGTTGCGAAAAATGCTGCAAGATGCGGCAACGAAAGTTTCTGTCGGCGCGTCGTACGCGCACTACAAGCATCCGGAACTCATCTACATAGTGCGGGAGCTGGTTATATTGGAAGCTACCAACGAAATCGCGGTCGTGTACGAAGCCCAATACGGCGAGAGAATTACCTATGCCCGAGCTCTGGACGTTTGGCTAGAGACCGTAGAATGGGAGGACAGAACCGTTCCCCGCTTCACTAAAGTTTCCGAAGAATAGATCTAACATGCGCACTTAATCTGTCGCTGTTTTATGGATAGCGTGGCGCAGGATACTGGCACTAGGTATCATTCGAAGCTACCTTTAGTAAAAGTCAAGCAAGGTTGCGTTCGTGTGGTATACTCCAAGGTGAAGTCAACAGAATTGGTGTAAGACTGTAAGACAGAGGATATCTAGAATGTATTTACTGATCAACCGGACTTGGCTTGGTGTTTTTATGTCTTTTGCCCGCGGCAAACAGCGCTTTATAGCGCTGTTTTTAGTATCGCTTATGCTGTTTGGTGCGGCCTATCCAACCGCGTCGGCACTGGCGGCGACTATTGGTACCGGGCCGACGGCGGCCGACATAGCAAGCAAGAACCCGCACAAGACATCCACTACTCCCTCGACCGGCAAGATCAACATGAGTACGCCGCCAGCTCCGTCGACATCGCAGGAATCGCAATACCTGGCGGCGGCTGACGCCAACACGCCGGTTGGAAAGGGCGCGGTTTTCAACAGCTCACTGAACGACAAGGTGAACAACGAGCCGTTATCGAATCCCGTAACCCTAAAATCGGACTTCCAGCCGCACGAGCTGACCGACAAGCGAACTGCTACCTCGTCTCAATTCCTGAATAAAGACGGCTCGGTTTCGCAGACTAATTATTTCTCGTCGCACTATTATCAAAACAATGGTTCTTGGGATACGATCGACACCTCGCTGTCTGAGGATACCAACCCGGCCGACTCCAGTAATATCTTCAGCCAAGCTATTAGTACAATCGAGACCTGGTTTAGCTCGCCGCGCGCCTACATCGAAAAGGCCAACGGTTGGCAGGCCCGCTTTGCGCCGAGTGACTTTGGCGGCGGCATGGTGCGTATCAAGCAAGGAAATAGCCAGATGGGCTTTAGTCCGGTCAATGCCAATACGGTCACCCCTTCCATCACAACCGACGCGAATGGCCAACAGACGGTGCATTATGCCAACCTCTGGAACGGCGTCGACGTGGAGTACGCCGTTGAGTCCGATCAGGTAAAAGAAGCGATTATCCTCAAAGACAAAAGAGCAGCCTCTCAGGTGCAATTCAAAATTATCGGCGCAGACTTACAGACGCCATCCGATACAAGCGACAGCAAGCACTCTGTGCCGGCTTTTGCCATACACGGTGCGTTGAACAATCAGTTCGGAATTACTCCCGCTAACCTTATTCTGAACAACTTCGGCTTCGTAGCCGATAAAGCCTCCGGCCTATCTCAAAGTTACGACAGCGGGGTATATACCGTCGGCATTAATAGTGCGTATATGCAGCAGTTGCCAGACAAAGCCTTTCCGGCAGTGATTGACCCGAGCCCGTACAGAAGCAACTTTGGCACACGTGCCGGCGGTAATTACATATCGTACAAAACTGATGGGACTATTTGCTACTCTAATGTCTGCGACCTCTATGCCGGTTCACTCTATGACAGCAACAATATCCTGCGCTACTGGCGCGGCGCTTTCTATGCTCCGTATGACGTATTGAAGCCAAGCGGCACGGTTCTGGATAACGCTACACTGCATCTGACACAGCTCACCGGCGTCAGCTGGTTTACCGGCACCACCGCCACGCATACGTTCCAGGCCGGCCATGCCAGCTGCCTGACCGGCTACAGCTGCCTTGAAGGTAACGCATGGTGGACATCCGGCAGTGTCGGTACTTCCGGAGACATTAACGTAACCAGTACCTACCAGACCTTCATGAACCGCGGCGACTGGAGTACCTGGGTGATGGTCGGCGGCGAGGACGGCACCACATCGTCGTTTAAGTCTTTCAATCCGGACAACAGCTATGTCACATTTACCTACCATACTCCCTTGCCTTCACCGGTATTCGTAACGCCGTCAAACGGCCAACTATTCACCGACCCGCAAGCTTCATTCAAGCTGAATTACCAGAGCAACCCGAACAACAGCACGCCCTTGCAATACGAGATGCTGATCAGCGACGGCCAGAACGGCTCGGGTACGGTTATTGACGCCGGCATGCAGCGCAGCACCCTCTGGACGGTGCCGGACGGCGTGCTCCAGGACGGTTCGACGTACTACATTCAGGCGCGCAGTTACGACCCGTCGCTGAATATCTACAGCCCCTGGACGGGCTCGGTGGCCTTTAAGATAGATTCCCGCAGAGGCAACGACAAGACGCAGACGTACGATACGCTCGGGCCGGTGAATGTCGATCTGGCGACCGGCAACGTCTCGACCTCGATCGCCAGTCACTCGACTGCCGCGCTCGCCGGCAGCTTAGGGGTAAAGCTTGACTACAATTCACCGCTTAAGTCACGATCCGGTTTGGTCGGCACCTACTGGAACTCCGGCGGCAGTTTTAATTCTCCCAATCTAGTGCGCGTCGACCAAAATGTCGATTTTGATTGGAATGGCGGCTCACCCGGCAGCACTGTCAACAGCACCAACTTTAGCGCCCAGTGGAACGGCTACTTTGTTGCGCCCGCTACCGGCAGTTATTACTTCGGCGGCATCCATGACGACGGCCTGACGCTTACCGTCAACGGCCAGCAGGTCTACACTGGTACCATCTGCAGTTCGGGGCCGGCCTGTTACAGTTCGAGCATCAGCCTCACGGCGGGACAAGTCGTTTCGTTCCAGGCGGCGTATGCCCAGGGTGGCGGCTCGGATTATATTCATCTCTACGTTAAGGGTGCCGTGAGCGAGCAAGTAGTTCCGCAGGCTTGGTTCCAGACTGGCGTACGGCCGCTGCAGCAGACAAACGGTCTTGCTGGGCGCTATTACAACTACACCGACGCCGGCGTACCGCCGACTATCGGAAGTGGCAGTAATACCTTATTCCTGACGCGCACCGATCCGCTTGTCAGCTTCAACTGGAGCGGTACCTCACCGATACCGAACGGTCCTACCGCCAACTTTATAACGCAATGGACCGGGTACGTGACCGTACCGGTGACCGGCGTCTACAAGTTCGGCACGCTCAGCGACGACGGCAGCAAAGTAACGGTCAGGATTAATAACACCGATACGGTCGTATACAGCCACTGGCAGGACGGCGCCAGCGTTGAAGGGTACGACCCGACCGGTGTGACGCTGACCGCAGGTTTGAGCTACGCAATCACCGTGGACTATTATCAGCACAGCGGCAGTGACGCCATGTACCTGAAGGCGTATGTGCCAGGCAGCGCAACGCCCCAGGTCGTACCATCCAGCTGGCTGTCGCCGCCGCAAGCCCAGGTCTTGCCGTCCGGCTGGGGTCTCGGTATCGATCCGGACGGTAACGCGGCGTACACCCGCCTGAAGGCGAACCAGAATAACGTGATCCTCACCGACTCGAGCGGCGACACGCATGACTATACATGGAAGATTGCCGCAAACGGCACCGGCAGCTATACGCCGCCGACCAACGAGTACGGACGTCTGATCCGTAACCTGGACGGCAGTTTCACCCTCCAGGATTCCGACGGGAAGACGTACATCTTCGATAATACCGGCAACCTAACCTCACTGACAAATCCGGTCGACGACCGGCACCCGGCAGCGCTGCAATACACCTACGGGGCGATCAACGGCAGCGGTCCCACGGCTATCCAGCAGATCACCGATGGAGCCAATTCAAGTCGCTGGGCCAAGGTGTACTACGGCGGGGCCACGCAATGCGGCAGCGCGCCAAGCGGCTTCTTCTTGGCTACAGCGAATATGCTCTGCGCCGTGCAAACCAACGACGGCCGCACTACGTACTTCTATTACGACACCAACGGCAACCTGGCGGAAGTAAACCGGCCCGGTAATGACAATACGCAGTATCAGTACCAGCAGGTTCTGAACAGCGCGAACCAGGTCGTTGGCTACCAGCTGACCGGCGTCCGCGACAGTCTCGCAAATGACGCGATTGTTGCGGGCGTCCGCGCTAACGACAGCAGCACATATTCTCAGATTGCCTATGACAGCCTGGGCCGCGTAAACAGTGTCACCGAACCAAGACCGAACTCCGGCGCTACGCCTACTGCAATCCAGCACACCATCAACTATTCGAATGTCGGCGCAGTCGCCTGGCGGCAGTCGCAATCAGTCAGCGACACTGTCGCCGGACGCCCGATTGTCGTCAGCTGGGGCGGCGCCCGGCTCGACGCCTTTGCGCGCGGCAGCGCGAACGATCTGATCCACCGCTGGAGCAACGACGGCGTCAACTGGTCGGCTTGGGAATCGCTCGGCGGTTGTATCCTCAACGATCCGGCACCAGTTTCATGGGGTCCCGGCAGACTGGATGTCGTCGCTGAGGGGTGTAACACATCCGGCAATAATCTGTACCATAAGTGGTACGACAGCAGCGGTTGGCATGATTGGGAAGGGATTTCAGGAGTTACATACGCATCCCCGACAGCCATTAGTTGGGGCGTCGGCAACTTCGATGTATTTGTCCGTAACACCAGTAATAGTCTATCAAGCATCTGGTATAACAATGGCTGGGGATCGTGGGGAGCACAAGGCGGCTGCATGGCCGGCAGTCCGTCAGCAGTTACCAATCCAAATGCTCAAAATCGTATCGATGTCTTTGCTAGGAACTGCAATACTTCCGGCAACAATCTTTCCCGCTATACTTGGACACCGGCCGGGTGGTCCGGACAGATAACTCTTTCGGCACAAACCGGCAGCGATCCGGCTGCAGGAACTACCGGATCCGATTCGGTGCAGGTACTGGCATCCAAAGGCTCGACCATGGCCCACTTTACCTTCAGCCAAAGCAGCGGCAGCCTGACCGCTAATGCGGATGCACCGATATGCAGTGCAACCAATCCAAGCCTGCTCGGCTTCCAAGGCGTCGTCACCCTATACACCCGTGACTGCAGTGCCCCGTCAGCAGCTTTACAGGTATGGCAATACGGCCTGCCGTACGGCACATCCACCGAGCATGTCGTAGGCGCGGCCGAACCCAACGGCTACACGCAGCGGGTTGAATACGACAGCCTCTTCCGCACGACTAAGAGCACTGATGTCCAAGGTTTGAGTACCACAACGCAGTGGAACCTTACGAAAGATCTGTCATACGCCACGACCGACCCGACAGGGCTGATGTCCACCACTATCTACGACGATGACGACCGGCCGGTCACTCAGTATGGTCCGGCCCCTTCAGCCTGGTTTGCGCAGACACTAAATACGACCACCGGCCATGTGGACATCGCGCCGCAATCGGCATATGCCAGCCAGGTTGCCCGCACCAATACGTCGTACGATCAGAACATGACTGGCCTGGCCGTCGCCTACCAGGCGGTCAGCGAGCCTGCTGCCAATAGCGCCAGCTTGGTCGGCGCACCGTTGCTGCACGGCACCAACATCGCCAGCGACGGCACCATCAGCAAGGATTGGGGTACGGGAACCCCGCCGATCCCGAATTACAGCGGCAATTGGGGCCTCAGCATGACCGGCAAGATGCGTCTGCCGACGAGCGGCAATTGGAATGTTAGGATCGCTCTGGACGCCGGGGTAAGGGTGTGGATAGATGACGTATTAGTGGCTGACGATTGGAAAGATACTGCCGGTCAGGTCACGCCGCCGAACTTTACCTATACCAACACAACCGCCAACTCATTGCATAACATCCGCATCGACTACTACCACCTGGGCGGCGACGCC
>JBGPNM010000040.1:0-11395 GCA_041487535.1 Candidatus Saccharimonadia bacterium | reverse complement strand
GAACAGAGCAGCGGTTGCTGACGCAACCGCTGCTTACGGAAGTCTGACGGTTTCCGTTATGTCGAACTGGGGTTAAGTATGACACCGTCCGGATCTAGATGCATTGACTTGAGTCACTTTCAGGTGTTGTCAAGCGCACCCGCCTCACCTATAGTCAGATATAATAATGACTGCTATGATCCCATCCTTCCCCTCCCCTCCAGCTTCAGCGGGCTGCTGCGGCACCAGCCGCCAGTTTTGCTCGGCTGCATGCCAGCAAGTATGCCTCCTTGCAAGAACTGCCAGCTGGCACTCGCCGCAGCCCGCTTCACCTAACAGAGCGGAGGGGTGAAATGGGGTCAATGCCCCCCGAAGTCGCTGCCAAAATTGCCGCCTTTTTCGCTCGCTACCCACAGCGGCAATTGCCGAAGGGGCTTATCTTGATCCAGGCCGGCGAGGATCCGTCGGGTATCTCGTATCTTATCAAGGGCAGTGTGCGCCAGTATGACATTACCGACAAAGGCGACGAAGTGGTCGTTAACATCTTCAAGCCGCCGGCATTCTTTCCTATGTCGTACGCTCTGAACGGCTCGCCGAACGAATATTTCTACGAGGCTGCAGAGGAGGTTATCATGCGCCAGGCGCCTATCGCGGCGACACTGGCGTTCATTGAGGAACATCCGGACGTCATGTTGGATCTCTTGCGACGTGTGTACTCCGGTGTGGACGGCCTGCTCCGCCGGCAAGTTGTGGCCATGGGCGGCACGGCTATGAGCCGGCTTAGCTTTGAGCTGCTCGTTGCCGGCAAGCGTTTCGGCAAGATGCTCGCAAACGGCCGGTGCTTCGTCGGTATAAAAGAAACGGAACTAGCGACCCGTACGGGATTAACGCGCGAGACGGTCAGCCGTTGTTTGCACCGGCTGAAAGAGCTAGACATTGTGAGCGTGGTGCGCGGCGGCGTTGTCATTAAAAATGCCGCTCTTCTTCAGCGCGAATACACCGGTCTATTGTAGAGAAAATTATTGCTTCGATCTTGCCTCATCCAGCCGCGCTTTAGTTTTCTCGGCTGACTCCTGGCTGCGGGATAGTACATCCTTCGTCTTGTCGATCGTTTCATTCACGGTTGCGATAGCGGCTTCCCGGTGATGCTTGGCCGTTTGCTCCATTTTATGGTTCTGCCCGCAGGTGTTTTTTGAACCAACCAGCCGCTAAGCCGGCCACCTGTACCAACGCGCCCGGCTCTTCGAACAAATGCGTCGCGTTCGGTACCACCGAGATCGCCTTCCGGCAGGTTAGCTTGAGGTAGAATTCTTCATTGGCTTCACGGACTTCGGGGTCATTCTGGCCGACGATCAACAATACGGGCACACATAATAATTCTGCCGCTGTATCCGCTAAATCGACCCTGCCGCCGCGGGAAACGACCGCCTTTATCAGGCTTCCCGCTCCGGCGGCTGCACATATGGCGGCCGCGGCGCCTGTGCTGGCGCCGAAGTATCCGATGGCTAAGTCCTCAGTCCGTTCGTCATGCGTCGCCCAATCAGTTACCGCTGCCAATCGCTCTGTAAGCAGGTCTATATCAAACCGGCAGCGATAATCGCTGTCTTCGGCTTCTGATAGCAGGTCCACCAGTAACGTGGCCAGCGCGGCCTGCTGCAAACGCTGCACTACGAATGTATTACGCGGGCTATGGCGGCCGCTGCCGCTGCCATGGGCAAATATGACGAGTCCGGTCGCTGTCGCGGGTATGGCAAGCTCGCCTTCAAGCTTCAGGCTGTCGCAGGGTATATGCACGGATACGGACTGGAGTTTACCTTGAGTAGATGCTCTCATACTGTTCTTTTTTTCTTACTGCTCCTGCGCGGACTGCCAGCAGTATTGGCGCCAGCGAGACAATGCGGGTCCCTGGATGTCTTTGCCTGCGGACCCCCGGGCAGCTATCAGTGACGAAAAATGCCCGCACGCCGAAGTTGAAGAGCTGAGGCCATGCCTCTCCAGTAAATAGCCCGTGAGTAACCGCTATTGCAATATCCCGGACATCACGCTGCCGTAAAATCCGGCAAGCGGATAACAGCGTTTGTCCAGTGTCGATGATGTCATCGGTGACCACACATCGGGAGCTTACCTGGCCAACGAGTTCTATATGCGCGATTCCGTTGACATGCTGCTTCACAAGATGGGCGACGGACGCGCTGTTCCCCAAGGTGCGGGCAAGGTTCTGTGCCCGTTCCAGCGCTCCTTCGTCCGGCGCGACCACCGTGAGCTCATCCCACCCCAACCGTTGAATTGCCGGCGCGAACAGCGGTGATGACGGCAGAGACACTAGCGGTAACCCTATCAGCTTTCTGTCCAAGGCGCTATGCACGTCAATCGTTATGATCTTGTCTATGCCGGCTGCCCGTAACAGCGAGCCGATCAGAGCGATGCCGCTGCTTTCCCGGGCCGCAGCCTTGTCCTGCCGCGTATAGCCTACGTAAGGTAGAAAGGCGCAAACGGAATGGGCACCGCTGCGCTTCAGGGCGCTTCCGAGCATCAACAAAGACAATAGTTGTTCGTCCGGCGGAGCTGCCGAGCCGATTACGAGGCAATCCTGACCTTTGGGGTTATCATGCACTGTGGCATACAGTTCGCCATCCGGAAAACGGCGCACCGAGGCAGAGCCGACTGATAGGTCCGGTTGCATTTCGCCGAGTGCTACCGCGAACTGCTCGTAATAGTCTGAGGCGGCATAGACGTTCATAGTGTGCTCCCGCCGGCCAAGGCGTTCCACGCTTTACGGCGGATATCATCAGGCTGCGCGCGCCGGAAATTACCGGTAAGGGTACGAGGCCATAGATTCGGATAGGTGTTGACCTGGCGGTATAACGGCAGCAAGTAATTGACGCCAGCCAGGATGAGGGGCTTTTGCTGGGCCTCAAGATACCGGTGCAGCCGGCGGTTAATCAGGCGGAAGAACTCGGTAAGCATCTGCTTGTCGACTTCGGCGACATTATACTGGCTATGGTACCCTTCTGACCCTTTGCCCATGTATGCTGGGGCAATTTCGTGCAGCTCCCTGCAGCTGGGGTACTCGTCAATATTCAAGGCCTTCTTCATGTCGCCAGGAAAGTTTTTGAGCCGTACCGGCTCTAACCGGTACAAGTCGCCGGCATAGAGACGGGTATCCTTATGGTCCAGCACTAGCACCAAGTACTCCTTATTATTCCGTTGAACTGCGCGTAACGGCTCCAGGTTAAAGCCTTTTTCTACGGTCAGCATGTATGGCGTCGCGTGGTCGGGAATGTGGTAGCAGCGAAAAAACTTCGGATGCATGAATAATGCAAGGCTCTCATGGTGATGCGGCCAGAATTCACGTCCTCCTGTTTCCAAAGCCTGGGCTTGCCGAAGCGTCTTCTTGACATCCCGCGGCGAAACGCCTGCAGCCAGAAGTGCCGTTTCGGCCTCACGCAAGAGGTTCTTTAGTTCGATCTCATTCGGGTTGGTCGCAGCGTTCGGTTCGATATACGGTGCGTAGATGCTCACACAAAACGGCTCATCAGATTTTTCCAATTTCTCAAGGTCTTGCTTGCCTGGAAAGTTAATCATGGCACCCTCCGCGCTTCAGTTAACCGCTCAACTTCTGTACGGTTAACAAATGAGTAGAACTGGCTGTCGGTTCCGTCTGGCATTTTCGTCTTGAATACGAAAGCGAGGTTGTTTCGTTCAAATATCTTAAAGAATTCAGGCCAGCTGATCTGTTCAGTTTCAACCTCGGGTTCGTTGTCTTCAAAGTAGATGCGTAAGCCGCCCCGATCAAGATCGCTGCGGGGGCTGGTAGTGCACGCCGGATGACCATACCTGTGCTCCGCCCAGCGGCGGATGACGTTGTGGTCGGTAGTATATTTCTCGTTATGCACGGCTGTTTTCAGCAGGCGTTTGGCCGACTTAATCGGGTCATCGTCGAATCTGTACGGATCAACGTCGACCAGATCGTCGATGCCTTCGTCATACGCTTCTTGGGCGTCGGCGTTGCCGTTAAGCTGCGGATAATCTGCCGGCATAACTTCCGGGACGTCACGAGGTAACGAGAATGGTGTATCTTCATTGCGCGGTAGCTGAGACATGCGTTCCTCCTTTCCTTAATCATCCCTGCGGGCTCCGCAGGACTTCTTTAGGCGCGATCCGCTCTTGCTTGATGAGCATTGCAACCTCGCTGCAGCGGGTCATAAAATCTGTGCGGCTCCGAAAAATCTCGCCGGCCGGGAACAGGTGAAGAAAGGTTATAGCTTGCCTTGTGTAGCCCAAATTTCGTGCCGAGCGCCTGATGGTGCCGGCTGCGGCCGGAAAATGGATCTCTTTAGCGAGCTCAAGAAGATAGCGGGTCCGAGGAAATTCTTTGACGAGCTGTTTATTGTAGGTCATCATTCACCTCCCGAAGAAGCTTTCGCACTTCTTCATCATCAATTTGTTCGAAATGCCGGTAGTGTGCCCCGACGGCACCCAGAAAGTTATCGGGATTATCAAGGACAAGAACCTCATCGGCAATATCGCGAATTTTTTTAACGCTACCAGAAGCAGCTACCGGTATGGCTACCACAATTCGTTTCGGCCGTTTACGTCTCACTGCCAGAACGGCCGCTTCCATCGTCAGGCCGGTCGCTATGCCGTCATCGACGATAATGACCGTCTTGCCGGCTATATCAGGCGGCGTAAGATCTTCGCCGTAGTAGTACTTTCGGCGGTGGGCTATAATCGCTCGTGCCGAAGCCTCGGCTTGCGTGAGCCACCGCTTATCAATCGTTGCAATGCCACCCTTATCGTATATAGGCCTTTCATCTTCGGCTACGGCGCCGACGGCATACTCAGGGTTTGACGGGTGGCCGATCTTACGGACTAACACCAGCCCCAGCGGAGTCCCAAGCTCGCGAGCTACCTCGGCTCCCAACACCACACCGCCGCGCGGCAGTGCAAGTACCACAACGTTGTCGCGCTGAAACCTTCGCAGTGCTTTGGCAAGCTGCTGTCCGGCATCCTGACGATTGAGATAGCTCATAGTCGTATCCGCTTCTCTAGGTAACTTTAATTGCCGTGGCTGCTTTGCCCGGGACCATCGGCATAGTAATTTTCAGTACGCCTTGGTCGAAACTCGCCTCTGACTTACCCGCGACAGCGTCTTCGGGCAGCCTGACGTGGCGGTAGCACTGGTTGCGGCTTTCACGCAACAGGTAGTGCCGCTTGTCATGTTCTTCTGCTTTTTCCTTATGGTCGGCCGATACCTCGAGTACGCCGTTGTTCGTGGTCACCTTGACTTCGTCTTTTGTAAATCCGGGTAAACTGATTTCTGCGACGAATTTGCCGTCCTCTTCGTACATATCCAGCGTTGACGTGTCGATAAATGACGGCGCTAAACTCCAATCGCTGCCCCACAGCTTATCCAGCTCCTGCTCCATTTTTTGTAAATCACGGAACGGGTTATATCTAACAACTTGCATATACACCTCCTTTACCTTACACGGCAGTTAGGCGCCTGCTTATCTTAACCTCCTCTCTTACTATTCCTGGCTCTCCTGCTTACGCAACACATTTTTAGTATGCGCGTATCAGGTTAGGCTTGTCAGTGAGGGCAGTCACTCCAGCGTTTTAGATGTTTAGAGTATAAACCGTTCGGCCTTGTCGCTACCGTAGTAGCGGCATAAGAATGCGGCTTTATAAGCTGCAAAAGTGCCGTCGATGATCGATATACGGATAGCGTCGACGGTGCGCACGACGAACCGTTCGTTATGGATGCTGGCGAGCGTCGC
Source organism: Candidatus Saccharimonadia bacterium (assembly GCA_041487535.1). Lineage (GTDB taxonomy): Bacteria > Patescibacteriota > Saccharimonadia > Saccharimonadales > UBA4665 > JANWHZ01. The sequence goes on along the minus strand of JBGPNM010000040.1, from coordinate 5,636 downwards.
GCCGAGCATTTCATCAGCCTTAAAAAGGTGGTTCAGATATGCGCGTGAGAAGTTTAGGCACGTGTAGCAGTCACACTCCGCGCTGACTGGTGTAAAATCCTGGCCGTATTGCTGATTCCGAATATTTATCCGGCCGTCGTAGGTATACAAGGCGCCGTTGCGGGCCTGGCGAGTCGGCGCGACGCAGTCGAAGGTGTCTATGCCGTATTCGACGCCCAGGAATAAGTCGGCCGGTTGGGCACCCATGCCCAGCAAGTGCCGCGGTTTGTCTTCGGGCAGCGTCTCATTAATCCACGCCACTACACTGGCGATTTCTTCCGGCTCAAATACGCCGCCGATGCCGTAACCGTCAAAGTCGCGGGCACCCAAGAAGCGAGCGCTCTCGCGCCGGAAGTCCTCTTCCCGCCCGCCCTGCACTACGCCGTACAGTGCTTGCAGCGGTTCGCCGTTATCCGTATGTTCGTTATTTAACGCCTGGTGACGTGCCAGGCAGCGCTCGGCCCAGGTGTGCGTGCGGTCCATAGCTTCTTTGACATACGCCCGTCCAGCTAACGGACTAGTCAATTCATCGAAAGCCATATGAATGTCGCCGCCGATGGCGTGCTGCAGTTCCATCGAGCTTTCAGGGGTCATGAATAATTGACTTCCGTCCAGGTGGGATCGGAACGCTACGCCTTCGTCGCTGACTTTTGCTAACTGGCTCTTGTTGTGAGTGGCCAGACTGCTCTCGCCTTTCTGGCTGTGGCTGGTGGCGTCGATACCCTTTTTGTAGGCCATGCCGAGCGAAAAGACCTGGTACCCGCCGCTGTCGGTAAAGGTCGGTTCTGGCCAATGCATGAATGCGCCGAGCCCGCCGGCCCGCCGGATTATATCGGCACCTGGCTGGAGCATCAGATGATAGGTGTTGGCTAATACGGCCTGGCCGCCGATATCGCTAACCTGTCCCGGAGTCATGGCTTTGACGGTAGCTTTGGTGCCGCCGACGATGAAGGCCGGCGTTTCGATAGTGCCGTGTGGTGTCTCGATCACGCCCGCCCGTGCCAGCGTGCCGTTTAATCTGTGGGTGATTGTAAAGTTTAAGGCAGACATTTTCATATGATTAACACAGAATCGCCATAGCTAAGAAAACGATACCGCTCGGATATGGCGTGCGCGTAGGCGGCGCGCAGTTTTTCCCAGCCGGCAAACGCGGCGGTCAGCATCAGCACGGTGCTTTTCGGGGCATGATAATTTGTCAGCAGGCCGTCTATCACCGTAAACGCATAGCCGGGGTAGATGAAAATATCGGCTTCCCCGGAAATTTCCTGCGGCGTCTGCTGCAATTCTTTATGGGCGTATTCAAGCGTCCGCGCAACCGTAGTGCCTAAGGCGACGACTCGTTTGCCGGCGGCCTTGGCAGTTTGCACGGCGGCGACGGTTGCGGCCGGGATTTCAAAATATTCCTGGTGCATGTAATGGTCTTCGACGGTATCGGTGCGGATCGGCATAAAGGTGCCAAGACCAACGTGAAGGGTCAGGTAGGCGGTATCCACGCCCTTGGCGTGCAAGCTTGCGAGTATCTCGTCGGTCATGTTAAGGCTGGCGGTGGGCGCGGCGACCGAACCCCGCTGCTCGGCCCAGACGGTCTGATAGCGTTCCACGTCCAGCGGCGTAGCATCGCGGTGCATATATGGCGGCAGCGGCACGTGACCGTATTGTTCGGCCAGCTCCAGCATATTATGCGCACTTTTAACGATGGCCAAGCCATCCCCCAGGATTTTTTCAACCGTAATTGTGGCGCCGCCGACGCGCAGCCGGTCTCCTGCAGACAGTCTGCGACGGTACATGACCTTGTGAGTATACCAGTCGTCATCGTGGCCGTGCTTCTCCAGGACAATCAGTTCGCGGGCCGCGCCGTTATCTTTGGTGGCCAGCAGGCGTGCTTTGATGACGCGCGTGTCGTTTAGCACCAGCACATCGCCCGCGTCCAAGAATTCGGCAATGTCGGCGTATTGTGCATCTTCCAGCCCGCCGCTGTCTTTATGGACGACCAGCATCCGAGATGTACCGCGTACCGTTGGTGGCGCATCGGCGATCAGCCCGCCGGGTAAATCATAGGTAAAATCTGACAATTTCATCTGTACCAGTATAGCCTAAAGGTAAAGCGGCGGTTTTTTGCTGGGGATCTACGTCTTTGTAATGCTTGCCAGGCGTATGGCAACAAGTTCTTGAATGATAGATTCCGGCACCGGTTTGCCCGCCGTGAACTGGATGGTTCCTGTTGCTAATTTAAAGTTACCGAGTTTTGCTTTAAGGGCATCTATCGGGCCGGAGGTAGGAAAGATGCTCAAGTGATTCTTAAACGCGGCGAAACCGATAAGATATTGCCCGTGATACTTAAATCCCGGCATGCCGTAACTTATTACCTCCTCGGCTTTCGGTGCCGCCTGGCGGACGATACGGCGGATCCGTTCCAATTCGCCTTTCTGGGGCACGCTCACTTTTTCCAGATACTCATCGATTCCAGACATTCTATAAGTTTATCAAATTTTGTACTTGACAGCATGCTTATGCTTCGCTAAGCTTAATGGTAAGTAAGCGTAAATCCAAAAAGAAATACCTTACAACAAAGTAAATGTAAACGAAAAGAATACATTTACGTCTCGATTCTTCCTAGCTAGGGGAAATAAAATACCGGTCTGATCAACCGGTATTTTATTTTGTATGAATGCTGTATGCCTTCTGTCTGCAGTACTGAAATGTAGCTTCTTCCGCTCCGGCCAACAGCTGTACTTAAGACCTCTTGCAAAATAAATCCATGGCCCAGAACGCGCCATTTTTGCCCCAAATAGAGCCAAAGCCTTCGCAGCGTAACTACAGTTACGCTTTGTCGGCTTTGATCAATTTGGAACAAAAATTATCACGTTCTGGTCTCACGGCTTATTCTGCAAGAGGTCTTAACAATCAGCACAACACAAACGGACGCGTCTATCCGAAGATCTTTCTAGACTACCGCCGACAGCAGACACAATCCGATCTAGAATCTGCTGCGCGAATTGCCGTAACCGCCGCCGAATGACGGCCGTTTCTCTTGCGGGCGGGCCTGGTTTACTATAATCGAGCGACCGCCCACTTCCTTGCCGTTCAGTTCCTCCATAGCCTTTTGACCTTCTTTAACGTCGGCCATTTCTACGAAGCCAAAGCCCTTGGATTGGCCGCTTTCCCTGTCTTTAATGACGGTGGCGCTTGTGACCTGGCCCAAGGGCGCGAAAAGCGCTTCGAGTTCCTGGTCGGTGACACTGTATGCAAGGCCGCCTACATATAACTTCATTGACATGTATAATCCCTCTCTTTTACCTAATATCGCTCGCGGTTGATACGTCCCGGCCGCTGGTGATAGTTTGCCGAGTGGCCAAATATTACAGCGGAAAGAGTACGTGACTACTTGCTTGCTACCTATAATAGCACACGGCGCGCGTAACTGCTGCGGAGAAAAACTAGGGAATACACCGATGGCGGCGTATACTAAAGAATAGAAGGGGCAATACATGTATACATATGTCGTGGGGAGGTCCCAAAATGGTTCTGATGTTTATACAAACATCATTACTTCTGCTGCCGGGCGATATTTTAACAGGTCGCCGTACCTAATCCGTATAGTAAAAGACATAGTCGAATCTCTGAACTTGTCCGAGCCAACGATCATGATTACGCGCGACATGGGGCGTAATATCGGGAATACGAATATCGTTGCTACCGGAGAGAAAGACACAATCTATTACGCTAGGCCGCCCAAACGGTCCAATAGCTTACGCTTTGTGAAAAACCGTTCCTTGGCGCCGAGCAGCGAGCTCGCCGTTATCCTGCGGCGGGATGCCGACGGGAACTACGAAGTCGCAAACGTTTGGATCGGCCCGCCCTGCCCGCCATTCCCCGACGCGGACGATGCGAATCAGGAAAGCGAAGCATACTGGCGGACGCATGCGCTGGTGGCAGGCTCGGAGACGATTGATCTGCAAACTGTTACCGGCGTGTGCCCTTACTAGCTTGCGGCATCCGGCTTGCGCATTTATGGCAGTTATGCTATCATTACAGTAAGTTGTTTTTGATGAACGCGGGTCTGTTCTGGTTATTTACTCGATTTCATTAGTGACAATCGTTGTAATAACCATTAATACTAAGGACCTTTATGCCCTATAGCTACCGAACTAGTGGTCGGCGATTTTCGAGCCGGCCCACTACCCAAAAGCGTTACGCAGGACGCACAAACGTAAAACAAACTATCAATCCAGCCAAATTCGTGAAGGCCGCGTCAGCATCGCAGGCAGAAGTATATGTGCCTTTGCATGTGTTTACTGACTTTGCGGTCCATACGTTACTGCAGACTAATATTCAAGCAAAAGGCTTTGCGGCTCCTTCGCCTATCCAGGACCAGGCAATTCCCGAAGGGCTTGCCGGCCACGATGTCGTCGGGGTTGCGAATACCGGCACCGGCAAAACTCTAGCTTTTGCCGTGCCTATCCTGCACAAAATGCTCACCGATCGTTCGGCTCGGGCAATTATTCTCGCGCCGACGCGTGAGCTGGCGTCACAGATTGAAGATGAATGCAGAATGCTCGCCAAAGGCAGCGGCCTGCGCGGCGCGCTTTTGATCGGCGGCTCGTCGATGGGCTTGCAGCTAAGAGACATGCGGGAACGCCCGTCGATTGTAATCGGTACGCCCGGGCGTATCAAAGATCATTTGGAGCGAGGCAGCTTGGACTTGTCCGGCTTTACTTCGGTGGTGCTTGATGAAGTCGACCGCATGCTCGATATGGGTTTTGTGAACGATATGCGTTGGATTCTAAATAAAATACCCGCCGCCAAGCGCCAGTCGTTCTTTTTTACGGCAACTCTTGACGCAAGCGTCAGTAGTCTTATCCGTGAATTCTCTCCCGCTCCGGTAACAATTTCAGTTAAAACTGGTGATACGACGGATACGGTCAAGCAAGATGTCATTGCGTATTCCAGCAAGAGCGAGCGGCTCGACCGCTTGCACGATCTGCTGCTGCGCGCGCCCAAGGCGCTGGTCTTCGATGACACACAGCACAGCGTTGAGCGCCTGAGCAAAGAATTGCTGGCACGCGGCTTCCAGGCTGACGCCATACACGGCGGCAAGACCCAAGGCCAGCGTCAACGGGCGCTTGCCCGTTTTAAAGCCAGTGACGTAACTGTCCTGGTCGCGACTGACGTGGCTGCGCGCGGTCTAGACGTCACCGACATAACGCATGTCATTAACTATTCAACACCCCGCACATATGATGACTATGTCCATCGCATCGGCCGTGCTGGGCGTGCCGGTAAAAGCGGCTTTGCCTTTACGTTTATAGAAACGTGATGCTCTATCCCTTATAAAACTGAGGTAATTTACCCCCCCTGGTTTTACAACGGTTGAGGTTGATGGTTTTTGGTAGGAGACGCTCTTCGCAGCCTTACTGCCGGGTAGGCGCAACAAGCAGTGCTTTATAAGCTAGTTGCTAAAGCCCTCTTGCAAAATAACCCCGCGGCCCAGCAAGCGCCATTTTTGCCCCAAACCGAGCCAAAGCTTTCGCTCCGTAACAAATGTTACGCATTGTCAGCTTTGATCGGTTTGGAATAAAAATCATCACTTTCTGGTT
>JBGPNM010000039.1:0-12001 GCA_041487535.1 Candidatus Saccharimonadia bacterium | reverse complement strand
TGGCTGAGTCTGGCAGTATTCCTGAAGGCTTTTGTAGAAGTTGTCGTCTTGCGCAAATTCCGGAATGCGTCGGGTGTTTGGAGCAGCAACCGCTACGTTGTGCGCGCCGACGCGGCAGCTAGAAAAGCTGCCTGATACGCTGCCATAACGCCGACAGGTCTTGCCAGAAAGAGGGCGTCCCCGGTAGTACCGTCTGGCCGTTAGCGCTCGCCGGGGCAGCTGCCGGCGTATTGGTCGCTGTTCCGCTGGATACTCGCGGTATGACCTGCTGCGCCTGAATGATCAGCCGTTTAGCACTGGTGCCGACCGGTGTACAGGTCATAAGTGTTAGCATATGGCTGCCGGTTTGGTTGAGGACGCTCAAATCGTTCGGCAGTACGATTTTGGTGTTGTATATCTTGTAGATATACCGGGTGCCTTTGTAGTCGATGAATATTCTGTCGCCGTAGACCAGCTTGTTCAGCAACGTGAAGACGAACTTATAATCGCCGGGCGCCCACCACTGGCCGCTGCTGTGCCCGAAAATAACCACATTGCCCGTTTGTCCCGGTACGGCTGTGCCCGGATAATGAACGACGCCATGCCGCAGGTCGCGCAGGAATGCCCATTCGTTGACGGTCGTTTGGTCAAACAGGACCGGCGCGGTGACGTTGATTTTGTTTATGCGGATACGCGGCGGCGCATTTTTGTCTACATTGTACGTTGCGGCGACACTGTCCGGTATGTTTTGCGCAGTCGCATGCCGGGAGTAAAAATAGTACGCGACGTAGCCAGTTATAAGGCCGGAATTGAAAAAGCCAAATACCGATACAAAGATGACCAGGCCTGCGAGTACGGGTAAGAAATGCCTTCCAAAATGCAGCCGCACGCGGCTGCCGGGCAGCTCGTTTGATGCCTTATCGTGACTATGCCGGGACATTGCTTTTCACTATACCATACCTGCCGGCTGTGGCAGTACCGGCGCTAGCGCCCGCTTTCCATCTGTTGGAAAGCTGCCAGGTCGTTGATAGCAATACCGGCATATGCGCGGTTATCCCGAAATTCACCGCCTACCGCCGCTGCCTGGCTGGATAGTTCGGTGGCAGAGTGACCGTAGTAAGTAACTTTCTCGGGTTCGACGTTGTTTAGCTCTTGACCGATGATTACCCGGACACGGGGGGCTTTGGCCTGCGCGTATTCCACTTCGGTGCGTGCATGGTAGATAATGCCGTCGTTGCCGCGGGCGGCATTGCGGTAGGCCATCACCACGACATTACTTTGCGGCAGTTGGTTCAGGCGGTCGAGCAAATGGTACAGCGTAGGGCCGGTCTTATTCTGCCAAGTAACCGCAGGGATATTGCCATTTTCGTCGTCAAACCAGTAGGGAATAGCAAAGCCGAGTTCGAGCCGGCGGTGCAGTTTGCTGGTGTATAGCGCGTTTTCGGCGGCAAGCTTGTCTACCATGTCAAGCCAATCGGTGAGCACCAGGCTTTTGACCGTCATAGAGCCGGGCGCGAAACCAGGCTGGTTATAGGCTTCGATATCAAACTCGATGCCAGCTAGCTGTTCCTGAGGGTGGCGGTTATTATAATTCTCGACAGCGTACAGGACAGATAAGGGGATACCCTGTTTGTCCTGATTGCTCCAGGATACATCGCCGGCAGCCGCGTATACCTTAATCTTGCGTTTGCTCAGCGTAGTGACGTAACGGGATAATGCGTTCTCGAAACGTTCCCGTTCCGCGGCCTGCTCTGCGGGGCTTTTGATGCGTGCGATGCTTAAGTAACGGTCTCCGGCGCACACGTATACCGCGTTCAGCTGGTGGAGGTACATAAATTCGGAGATGCTGTCCAAATCGTTCTGGCTTTTGCCTTCTGGATCAGTCCAGTCCCAGACCGCATTCGTTTGCGTCCGCGGAAAGTATTGCCGCAGCGGCAGTTTGCTGGCTCCCAGATGCATCATCCAGGCGGCGGCTGATCCGCCGGCGAGTATAATCAGCGCCGAAACTAGTATGTAGAAGCGCCGTATCAGTTGTTTCATGGGTGCTTCCTCGCTGGCGTGCCGGCGGCAATCGCCTGTTTGACCAGGCTTTTTGCGACCCCTATCATCGTCCCGGGTTGGTTGACGACGTTTGCAGGCAGCCGGCTCGCGAGCCACATGTCTATCTTCCAGCGTTGGTAATCGGTGACGCGCACCAGGACGGCGGGTTGCCCAAGGGCGTAATTGTCAACCGTCTTATGCGCCACCGCCCGCAGTGTATCCCCTTGCTCTACGAAAACAGCCACGCTGGAGGGGTTGCCTGGGCTGGCAAGCGCCGCTAGTTGTTCCTGGGTCGTAACCGAGCTGTAATCGAAGGCGTCGGCATTGCTTGTCAGGCTGTCGGTCCTGATCTTATAGAACAGATGCATCTCGCTCCTGAAATGTTGGATGCTGATGGTCCACGAACTTACGATGATTGCGAAGGTAAACGCGTACTCCAGCAGCAGCTTGCGCTGGTTGGCTTGCTTGTGCAGCCGCCGCATCAGGTAATTCGCCTTCACCTTCAGCCAGTAAAAGTAGCCGATAAAGCGGCACGTGATGAGCCACATCGTATAGATAGGCGAGCATATGACCGCGCGCAGCGTGTCTTTACGGCCCAGCCGCAGCCAAATGATGACATTAAGTAGCAGGTAGAACCCATAGGTAACCACCATGTGGCTGGGCTGCTTGATGAGCGTCCAAAAGAACAATATGCGCAACGGCTCGGTCAGGTAGATGTAGATGAGGTAGGCTTTCTCCGCTTTCAGCAAATAGTGAAAGCGCGGCGCCAGGAGAACGCGCCAGTAAAGAACCATCTGTTCGGGTACCGACAGGCTCCAGCTATAGGCCCGCTGCCGGAACAGCTCTTTGTAGGTGGCAGGCGCTTTGGTCAGCACGAGTGAGTCGTAATAGGTGATGCCTTTGCCCTGGCCGTACATATGGGCCAGCAGCGTGCGTTGTTCGTCCTCGCCCGCAAATTGTCCGGAATGCAGCGCGAATTGCCGCTTCAGATCATCGGTCCGAAACAGTCCGATGGCACCGGATACGTTGCCGATCGCCCCGGCGCTGGCGCGCAGATGTTTGCCGATCTGCATAGTGCTGTGGTACTCAAGCCGCTGGAGTTCGTTTAGAAGCGTCTTTTCTGTGATAGGCATGACATTGAACGCGACGGCGGTATAGCCGTCGTCAAGCAAACTGGTGGGAATGAACGATTTGCCTATGAGCGTATCGTCGTCCAGGATCAGTACATACGGCGTCTTGGCCTTGGCTACGCCGGCGTCAATGCTGCGAACCTTGTTGAGGTTGACTGCGTTGACGATTACCTTGGCGCCGGTTGCGCGGGCGACGGCAGCGGTGTTGTCGGTAGAGGCATCGTCCACAACAATGATCTGCTTCAGCGGCACATGCACCGCCGCGTTCTCGATCGTCTCCTTGATGACATCCTCGCCGTTATGGCAAGCGATGACGACGGTCAGTTTGGCGGGACTGAATTGCGCGTGCCGTACCGAACGGCGCCGTCTCGGCAGGTGGATGAGGGTGAACAATCCGTCGGTCAGCAGCGACAGTAACAGGAAGGCGTAAAAAAATGAATCAAGGTTGACGATGGACGAGAAAATGTAAAAGTTGACAACGATAAAAATCAGAACAGCCAAAATCATCGAGGAGGTTATGATTTGTCCTGCCCAGCCTACAATACCGCCAATCAGTCGTACAATGCCTATTCGTTGCATCAAGAAATACCACTCTTGCCCTTTACAGCGCAAGAGTTACCCCCACTATCGTCTGTTAATCCTGAACAACTGTATAACAATGGAATTTATGTGTAAATAGAATTTCGCCTACAATTGTATTTTTGACAAGTTTGGCAGCTGGTATTAAGACCTCTTGCAAAATAAATCCATGGCCCAGAACGCGCCATTTTTGCCCCAAATAGAGCCAAAGCCTTCGCAGCGTAACTACAGTTACGCTTTGTCGGCTTTGATCAATTTGGAACAAAAATTATCACGTTCCGGGCTCACGGCTTATTCTGCAAGAGGTCTTTAGTTGCGGAAGCCGTTGGGATTGGCAGACTGCCAGCGCCAGGCGTCGGCACAACTGTCCTCAATAGTCTTCGAAGCCTGCCACCCCAGCTCGCGGTTAGCTTTTGAGCAGTCCGCGTACACGGCTGCCAGGTCGCCGGGCCGTCGGCCGACAATCTCGTAGGGGATTTTTTTGCCGCTGGCGTCCTCGAAGGCGCGGATTGCTTCCAGCACCGACACTCCTTTGCCGGTGCCCAAATTGTACACAGCCACATCGCCGCCTTTCGGCAGGTGTTTGAGCGCTGCTGCGTGGCCCTTAGCCAGGTCAACGACATGGATGTAGTCGCGCACGCCGGTGCCGTCGGGCGTACTGTAATCATCGCCGAAAACACGTACTTTCTCGAGTCTGCCGACCGCCACTTGCGAAACGTAGGGCAGCAGGTTGTTCGGGATGTCGTTGGGATCTTCGCCGATCAAACCGCTCTCGTGCGCGCCGATAGGGTTGAAGTAGCGTAGCAGCGTAATTTGCCATGACGGGTCGGCTACGGCAAGATCGCGCAGAATTTGTTCTATCATGAACTTTGTTTGTCCGTAGGGGTTGGAAATGCCAACGCCGGTCCGGCAGGTTTCGTCCAGCGGCAATTTCTCCGGCGTGCCGTAAACCGTCGCCGACGAGCTGAAGATGAGCTTGCGTACGCCTTTTTCCTGCATAACTTCGCATAGCGTAAGGGTAGCATCCAGATTGTTGCGGTAGTAGCTGAGCGGCCTGCTGACCGACTCGCCGACAGCTTTTAAGCCTGCAAAATGGATAACGCAGTCGAGCGCATGTTTTTCAAAAATATCGGTCATAGCTGCTTTGTCGCGGCAATCAGCTTCGTAAAATGGGACTGTCTGGCCGGTAATCTTTTCTACTCTGGCGAGCGATTCCTTGCTGCTATTGGATAAATTATCTACAACAATTGGCGCATGGCCTGCCGCCAGCAGTTCAACAAGGGTATGGGAACCGATATAACCAGCGCCGCCGGTAACGAGTACGTTCATGAATTTCTCCTTCTTCTCTGCAAATACATACTATACAACACTCGGATTACGCTCGGGGGTTGCTGGGGAAGAGCAGCCCGAGTTCGAATTTACTTCGAACCCGGCGCGATGGGAAACCCCGAAGGGGTGTCCTATTAGGGTTACATCTCGCGCATGACGGTGATTTGGGCGCCGAGCGAGTTGAGCCGTTCGGCCAAGTCCTCGTAGCCGCGTTGGATGGTGTAGATGTTGCGCAGCATGCTGATGCCGTCGGCGGCCAGCATGGCAATAAGCAGCAGGCTGGCCGGGCGAAGTGCCGGCGGACAAACCACGTCGGCCGCACGGTATTTGGTGGGTCCCACAATATAGACACGGTGCGGGTCGGCCAGTTCGATCTCGGCACCGACTTTCGTCAGCTCCGTATAGTAAATGGCGCGGTTCTCGTACATCCAGTCGTGAATGAGCGTACGGCCCTTGGCCATGGCGACGATAGGCACGAAATAGGGCAGGTTGTCGGCATTGATGCCCGGATAGGGTAGGGAATGAATTTTATCCTCCAGGGCGCGCAGTTTGCCGTTGTGTTTGTGGATTGTCAGGTCGACTAAATCGGTTTGTCCGTTCTCGGCCTTGTAACGTTCGGTTTGGTCAAACCCGAGGCCCATCTTTTTGAGCTTGAGGAGTTCCAGCGCAACGAAATTGATCGGGACCCGGCGGATGGTAATTTCTGAGTTGGTAGTGACGGCGGCGGCGGTAAAAAACATAGCCTCGATTGGGTCCTCGGCTGGCGCGTAGGTGATATTTTTCTTGATAACCGGCACACCCTTGACCCGCAGCGTCGTTGTGCCCACGCCGTCAATTTTGACGCCGAGCTTTTGAAGGTAGAAACAGACGTCCTGCACGGAGTAGTTGGCCGTGGCGAATTCAATAATGGTCTCTTCCGGTGTACGGGCGGCTGCCAACAGGGCGTTTTCCGTTACAGTATCGCCGGCTTCGTACAGCGTGATACGGCCGGCGGGCTTCTTTTGGACGGTAACGTTGTAAAATCCCTGTGTTGCGACGATATCTACGCCGAATTCCTCCAATGCGTACAGGTGGGGCGCCACCGTGCGCGAGCCCAGCTTGCAGCCGCCGGCGTAGGGGATCCGAAAGGCTTCGTAATCGTGCATCAGCGGCCCCATCATCATCAGCACCGAGCGGGTCTTGCGGGCGGCTTCGGCGTCGAGGCGTTCGAGCGTCAGCTTGGCGGGGCGGCGGATTTCCAGATCGTTGCCCGGAAGCCACTTAACGTTTACGCCCATGCTTTCCATGACCTCTATGATCCGGTAGACTTCCTCGATGCGCGGGAATGATTTGAAGTGCGTCACGCCGTAGTTAAGCAGGCTGGCGCAGAGCAGCCCAACGGCAGCATTTTTGCTGGTCTTGAGGGTAATATCGCCGTGCAGTTCGTGGCCGCCCTCGATGCGCAAGTTGACCGCGCCGCTGGAGACGCTTATCAGCTGCTTGTTCAGGACATCGCTGATTCGCGCCAGCATCTGCAGACTGAGGTTCTGGTTGCCGTGTTCTATGCGGTTGACTGCCGACTGGCTGGTGGACAGCCGTTTGGCGAATTCCGCCTGCGTCAGGCTTCTATCTTGTCGTATCTGAGCAATAAGTCGGCCGATTTTCTCATTTGTTTGCATCATAGTGCATTCAAAATATCATACATGGTATTTTTGTACAATAGGCCGGAATTACTGATACAATAGCTCCATGATCTAGCGACTACAGAAAAATCCGACGTATACCTTGAAGTAATAAGGAGCTTGTATGACAACTGTTGTAATGCATGATGACGAAATTGCGCGGCTCATCGCCGCCGAGGAAAAACGGCAACGCGAGGGTTTGGAGCTGATCCCCAGCGAAAACTATGTCAGCCGCGACGTGTTGACGGCAATGGGCAGCGTCTTCACCAACAAGTACAGTGAGGGCTACCCTGGACGACGGTACTATGGCGGCCAGCAGAATACCGACCAAGTAGAATCTATTGCGATTGAGCGTGCCAAGAAACTCTTCAAGGCCGACCACGCGAACGTGCAGCCGCATTCCGGCGCGCAGGCCAACGAGGCTGTCTACCATGCCTGGATGGACCCTGGCGATACCATTATCGCCATGGACTTGAGCCACGGCGGCCACCTGACGCACGGCGACCCGCGGACCCGTTCGGCGCGTCTGTATAACTTTATCCGTTATAAGATGAAAGATCCGTCCACGGGAGAAATCGACTACGACGAACTTCGCGAACTTGCGGTGAAGTACAAGCCGAAGATTATTCTGGCCGGCTTTAGCGCGTACCCGCGCGAGCTGGACTATGCCAAGTTTGCGGCAATCGGCCAAGAAGTCGGTGCGGTGCTGGTGGCCGACATGGCCCACATTGCCGGCTTGATCGTCGGCGGCGTGGCCAAGAACCCCTTCGATTACGGCTTTCACGTCATTACTACCACCACACACAAGACCCTGCGCGGGCCGCGCGGCGGGCTTATTTTGTCTAAAGGCGTTGCTGGCAATCCGCTGAAGGCGCCCGAAAAAACTATCGAGAACCTGCCAACGCTGATTGACCGGGCCGTGTTCCCGGGTACGCAGGGCGGTCCGCTCGAACATATCATCGCCGCTAAGGCGGTGTCTTTCGGCGAGGCGCTGCGGCCGGAGTTTAAGCTGTATGCCAAACAGATCGTCGTAAACGCCAGCGCGCTGGCCGACGCGATGCTCGCCCAAGGCTTTTCGCTGATCACTGGGGGTACCAGCAACCATCTTATCTTGGCGGATATGGTGAAAAGTTTTGGTCTTGATGGAAGCGTGGTCGAGGACGTTTTGGATAAAATCGGACTGACTCTGAACAAAAATATGATAGCCGATGACCCCCTGCCGCCGTACCGCCCCAGCGGTATCCGCCTGGGTACTCCCGCCATCACTACGCGCGGGCTTATGGAGAAAGACATGGCCACCCTCGCCAGTTGGATGCGTCAGGCCATCGACGCCCGCGAAGACGAAGCCAAGCTGAAATCACTCCGCGAAGAAGTCAAAGCATTCTCGTTACAATTCCCGTTGCCAAGCGATACCTAAACGGCTTTCGCTTTCTTACGAATTACTATTGCAGCTATTTCGGTAATCTAGTATATTCTCCGACAGTAGTATAAATACTGGCAAGGAGAAACAACCGTATGGCAGAAGCACGTAAGGTTACTCAGAGTGAAGTAGAGAGTGTTGATACCTTTTTCCAAGACAGGATATGGGCAGCAGAGCGCGAAAAAGATGGGGATATGACCCCGGCACGAGCAGCTAAGTTCGTCCAAGAAGCACTGGATACTGTTAATAATGACCTCAAGGTTGATCCTAGCCAGGCACCTCAGCAGTAAGACGCGCCTGCAAAAGTGCCAAAGTCTTCTAGGGTAACAGTTCAGGCTCCTGCTCCAGGGAAACGTCGAATTTTGTTCTGACCGCGTCCAAGATCTTCTGCCGGAATTTCAGCAGGTCGGCAGTGTTGCGGGCATGTTCGTTGACGAATACCAGCGGTTGCGAGGGCCATGTTGCCATGCCGGTCTCTTGGTCGTGATAATCCTTAAAGCCGGCTTGTTCGATAAGCCAGGCGGCAGAGAGTTTGATCCCGCCGTCCGCCGCCGGCCAGTGCGGCACTTCGTCGTATTCGGCCTTGACCTGGGCCAGCGTGCCTTCATCCACGATGGGGTTGGCAAAAAAGGAGCCGTTGTTGGCCGTTACCGCGGGATCGGGCAATTTGTGCGTACGGATATCTGTGACCGCGTCGCGTATTGTTTGCGGCGTATAGCTGGAAATGTTGTGTTGGGCGAAGTACTGTTGCAACCCAGCGTAGAAGGGCGGCTCAGGATTGGCGTGCATCAGATGGAGTGTAATGGCGGTGATATAAAAGCGGCCCCTATCTGCTGTCTTGAAACGGCTGGTGCGGTAGCCAAAGCCGCCGTCGGCAGCAGGGATGTTGATGAAGCTGCGTAACGCTGTGTCATATGCCTCGACCGAAACAAGCGAATTGGCGATTTCCTGGCCGTAGGCGCCTACGTTCTGCACGGGTGTCGCGCCCGCGGTGCCAGGTATGAGGCTCAGCGCTTCTACGCCGGTTAATCCCGCTTCTACCGTCCGCGCCACAGCGTTGTCCCAAGGCTCGCCGGCGCCGATGGTAACGTAGAAATTTGTGCCGTCCTCGTCCATCACTTCGTAGTGCGTAACCTTATTGATCAGCAGCAAACCTGCAAAACCCTCATCACGCCAGACAATATTGCTGCCCTGGCCTACCATAATGACCGGTAGTTGTTGTTCGGCGGCCCAAGCTAGCGCGGCGGTGAGGTCGCTGCGGCTATGGATCTCAAGCGCATATGCGGCGGTGCCGCCCAGCCGCATGGTTGAGTAGTCGCGAAGACTGACGTTGGTAAGCGGCTGCATAATAATTGTAGTATAGCCTATTTATGCTTGTCCGGACTTGCATAAGGCGTTACCATAGTATGTATATGCAAGAACCCAAGCATCAATCACCCTTTAAAGTACTCGGCCGGCGGCTGAAGCTTATACGCGAGAACCGCCGCGAAAGTTTGGCGGAGGTGTCCGGCGCAGTAGAAATTGATACAAACGAGCTGGAGCGCATAGAGCAGGGCGAGGAGCGGCCAAGCGAAGATATTCTGATGCTGCTTATCAACCACTTCGGCATTCAGGAAGCGGAAGCCATACAGCTCTGGGAGTCGGCCGGCTATGCTCCGAGCGGCCACGACGACCGGCAGACGCATTTTGGTGACCAAACCGGCAAACCGACCGTTGTGCTTTTGGCAATTGATGCGCGTGTGCTGTATACCGACGGCATGACTATCAGCGGCAATCAGCACGGCCTCGTTATGCATTTTTCGCAGCAAGCCGGCCAGGAGCGCCCCCTGCCGGTCGCTCGGGTTGGCATGAGTTTCGAGCAGGCGGAGGCAGTGCTGGGCACGCTGCAACAGGCGCTTTTGCGCCATAAATACCTGCCAAACCAGCGGTTATTGCCGCCGGGCGACGCACAGTAGATTAGCTTCGCTGAGCCGCTTATCGTGGTATCTTCGGTCGTAACCCCACGACCTTTGCATGATCGCTACGTGCTGCATTACTTCGGTCAGGTCTTGCTAGTTTGGCTTCCCGGTAGCGTCCGCTTGCAGCTTGTCGAATTGTTCGTTCCAGCCTTGCCTCATCAGCTCGCGCATACGTTCGCCAGGTACTTCGCCGTGGGTGAGCGTGAGCTTCGTCTTGCCGCCCATATCCTCGAACAAAACAGTGACCGTGAATTCATCCGGAAAGTCTTCGTCGGGCAGCCCGTACGTGCTGGCGGGCACACGGCTGCCGTCCTTATCTGTAAAATGATCCGTCGATACGATTTTTTGCATTGGCTCGATCTCTTTGTATGTGCCGCCGCTGTACGACTTATTGCCGCTCGCATCCTGCATGCAGAAAACATATGAGCCACCCTCGCGGAAGTCCATTTTGCACTCCGGCGAGGTAAAGATCGCCGGCCCCCACCATTTCATTATGCCTTCCGGCGTGCTCCAGAGCTGCCAGACCTTTTCTACCGGGGCGTCAAACATGCGCTCGATAGTGACGTAGTTTTGGTTCATAATCCCTCCTTTACTAGTTGATCTAATCTGTCGAAACGCTCGTTCCACAGCGCCTCGTACTGCTTCAGCCAGGCCGAGGCGTCACGCAGACCTTCGGGGTGCGCCCGTATCAGATGCTGCTTGCCAAGGCGGCGTTTGCGCACAAGGCAGGCCTGCTCCATTATTTTGAGGTGTTTGGAGACAGCAGCAAGGCTCATGTCGTAGTCCTTGGCGATGTCACCGACCGAAAGCTCAGCTGTCGCGACGCGCCTTAGAATGTCGCGCCTAGTCGGGTCGGCGAGGGAAGCGAAGACGGTGCCGATCGGTAAATAACACTCAACCATATAGTTAAATGATATGCTTGTGTACTGTTGTCGTCAAGCTTGTCTTGTATCCATTCGCTTCGCCTGTGCACAAAAATGCTATGATGAACAGTTATGCGAGTTGTCCAGACCAGCGCCCGCCAGCCATGTACGCTTGCCGGGCAGAGAATACTCGTCGAGGCAGCGAAGCGTGCGTGCCGGCGGTTTGGTATAACATATACCAGTCTCTCTGATGATTGGGTTATAAGGCTGGAGAAAGATGGCCGCAGCCACGTTATGTGCGGCCATATCCTTGGCCTGAATGTAGATGTTGCTGCCGAAATTGCGAAAGACAAGGTTGCGACGTACCAAGTATTGGCGGCGGCGGGTGTTGGCGCTATTGCGCACTATCTGCTCTCTACAGTCATTAATCCTGAAATAGACCGTTGTCTGCTAGAAAGACTGCTTAAAGAGCATACCGAGCTGGTCATCAAACCGCTGAAAGGGAGCGGCGGCCAGTTGGTGGGGCACTTTCACGACACTGATTCCATCCTAATGTATGCTGCCCAGGCTAATGAGCGGGAATGGGCGGCTTCGCCCTTTGTGGACATAGCGCGCGAGCTTCGTTTGATTGTTTTTGACGGCAAAGTATGCATGGCGTATGAAGAGCTACGTCCGGCGGTTACAAACGGCCTCAAGTTTTTCAATCTGAGCAGTGACGGTGATGTGAGGGCGCTTGAGCCGGCGAGTCTTCGGCAAGACATAATAAGCCTTGCCGAACGGTCGCTGCAGGCAGTCGGCCTTCGCTTTGGTGCGGTCGACGTCGTCATCGATACCAGAGGGGCTGCTCAAGTCCTGGAGGTTAACAGCCGGCCCGCACTGGGTCACTTTGCCGAGAGGTCGGCAGTAAACAAGGAGCTTGTCCTGGACTTCTATGAGCTGGTTATCGGCAGTCTGTTCGGGCTGTGCTAAGCGGCCGGGCCGTTGCCGCTGAGGATATTGACCATCCAGACAACACCGTATTTGTCAGTAAGCATGCCGAATG